>RZYZ01000220.1 GCA_009930125.1 Clostridia bacterium
AATATGTATATTGCAAGACATGGCTATATTTCTCCCATCTGGAGCAGAGAGCTCACTTTGACATTCATGAAGATGGCGGATGAGGAGAAGTGGGATATTGCGGTCCATGACTGCTCCAATCAGACGAAGTTTGCAAGAAATCTGAATCTCACCAGCAAGGAAGGAAAGTGGTTTGGTGCCAGCAATTATTCCAGTGAGTTCACCAGAATTCCTTACGAAGCCTTTTTGCCGATCCTTCGGGATGACAGCTTCCAGTTCCTGACAGAAGAAGAGCTGCCAATGGGATATAAAGCAGGAGAACTGTTCTTTTAGTCATTAATCTTAGACGTGGATTATAAGTTTGAAGGCTTTACCTATTTAAATGCTGGAATATGTAATAAGAATGAAAGTCATTGAGTTCAATTTGGTAGAAGTGAAAAAAGATCTCATCGTGGGTTAAAGAACCCTTTGATGAGATCTTTTTCGTATGAATCAGGACTATACTGTTTCTCTATTTCTAATCAAAACGTTAGAAAATTGGAAGGTGCCTTTCTCATTGATATGGGTTCGATTGTCCTTTATAATAAAATCAATAATAAGATTGATTGTTAGGAAACCTTAATGCAGTTTCATTCTTAGAAACAAAAGGCAGGTGCTTTCCATGAGTAAAGCAAGAAGAAACCGAAGAATCCTATTTTTCCTCCTACTGACATTTATAGTGGGGGTTGTTTATCTTGCCCTGACCATGCCATCGGAAGACTATGGACTTGTGAAGAGAAGTCTCATAGATCTCAATGAGGGATGGACAGTCGAATATGAAGATACCATCCTTCAAGAAGTGACTTTTCCACGGGAGCTTCATTTGGCGGAAAATACCACATATACAGCAACCAGAACACTGCCTGAAGTATCCTCTGACTCTGCGATGCTTCGGGTCAGGTCCTCCATGCAGGACATCATTGTGTATATTGATGGAGTAGAGATTTTCAGAGATGTCAAAGGAAACGATGGGAGGCTCACGGTTCCAGATGCAAGCCTGTGGCACTTTTTGAGTATTCCTGAAGGAAGCAGCGGAAAAGAAATCACTCTGGAAATGGTGTCACCGACCAGAGCGTTCTCAGGAACGCTGAATGAACTATATGCCGGAGAGGGAATCGACCTGATCTCACAGGTGGTGAGAGAGAATGCGCTGAAGATTATTCTGAGTATACTATTTCTCATTCTAGGCGTCTTCATGCTCATTTTATCGGCTTTTGTGAATAATCTTGAAGACAATCGGCTGATTTACCTTGGCGGTTTTGCTGTGCTTTTTTCGGTCTGGCTGTTTGGGGAGTCCAAGGTGATGCAGCTTTTCATCGGGAACCACTTCATCATTGGAGGAATCAGTTACATGGCGATTCCTCTCATTGCCATATCCTATGTTTTATTTCTGAAAGAGTCTGTGTTCCAGAAGTATCAATCAGTGATGGTGGGAGCGGCACTTGTGTTTTTTGTGAATCTCATGGGGAATGTTCTCCTGCAGGTTTTTGGAATCCAAAATTTTATATCCAGCATGGATCTGACTGTGGTGCTGGTAAGTTTTATGATTGTAGGTTCCATGGTCCTTATGGTCATAGAGTGGAAGATGGATGGAAATCTTCAGGCAAAGACCATGATTATGAGCTCCTTTATCCCAGCCGGTTTTCTTATTGCTGAAGTCAGCATATTCCTTTTGGGCAGATATGAGATGACGGGTTCTCTCACGGGAATCGGCATTCTGCTGTTCTTCCTTCAGATCTCCTATTTTACATTCCGGTCTGTGGATAAAGCCATCCAAAGTGAGAGAGAATCAGAGTTTCTGAAGAAAATAGCCTATGTGGATATCCTCACTGGCATGGGGAATCGGGCTGCTTTTGAAAAATATGTGGATGGACTGAGAAAAAAGCACAGTGGGAAACAGTTGCGGCTTGCCATGATGGATATTAATAATCTGAAGGACATCAATGACCATTTTGGACATAAGGAGGGAGATGAGGCCATAAGGAAATGTGCTGAAGCCATGAAGAAGTATCTCCTGCCCTACGGCGACTGCTTCCGATTAGGAGGAGATGAGTTTGCAGCGATATTATATGATCTGGATGAGGAAACCTATGAGCATCTCATCCGATGTATGAGAGAAGAAGTTCAAGCTGCAAAGAACAACCACCCTTACCGTGTGGATATTGCGGTGGGATCCAATGTATATCTGGAGGAGAGATTTTCTGATTTCAGCAGTTTTATTCATGAAACAGATCTTCGAATGTATGAGAATAAGAGGAAGGTCAAGGAAAACCAGCTGGAAGTCATGGGTTGAGGGAATATAAGCGTACAGAAGAAGAGCCTGAGAGGCATCCATAGAAAGGATGCGTCTCAGGCTCTTCTTTACGATTACTTAACGGGAGGGCGTATTATGGATGGTTATTGTCTAGTAGCCCATATCTATGGAAAGAGGAATCTGGGATTCAACGTGGTGATAATCCACTTCCTTTCCATCCACATAAATTTTAAGTGGCAGGTCCTTTTTGGTGGTAATTTCAGTATGAAAGAGCACATAGGAGTTTGGGTTATACCCTTCATTACTCGTGAACTCCACCTTGTAGAACTCATCGAAGAACCATTTTGATTCCGAGCCCATGGAGAGATCTGCGTCTTCAGTGGCTCCATTATAGAGTATGAGATAGTTATTATAATAGGAGCCATCTTTAGAAGAAGGTGCTTTCTTATAGGACATCACATAAATGCCGTCTTCGGACTCCTGAGAGGACTTTAGCCAATTGTAGACTTCAGGGTAATTCTCATAGTTTTCAATACTGATTCCTGATGCGCTGCCCACACTGGCGGTACTTGCGCTGAAAGTCATGACCCCCATGAAGAGCAAAAGCACCATGAGGATCGGAATGATAATGACGGCGATGAGGATTTTACCGAGTCCCGTCTCTTTTCTTTTAGTGTATAGCGGCATTTTTGCCTCTTGGGGTACGGTTTCTCCACATTGAGGGCAGTGGTCCCAGGAAGCATTTAGGGGATAGTCACATCTTTGGCATCTGCCCTTCAGCTGAGTGCCGCAGGAGGGACAGACTGCATAGCTTTCACTGACAGATGCTCTGCAGCTGGGACATTCCAGTGCTCTTTCTTCTGATCGCACAATGAGGTAGATGATGAGACCGATGAGGGCAGGGGAGAGAATCGCGATGAGGGTCCATAAAGGAGCGTTCATACCGCGGCTTGTAGCGTCCCGGTAAACGTAGACACCGATGAGGACGGGAAGGACCAAAAACAGTCCAAGGACAATGAGGAGATTGGCTGTTATTACAAATGACATAATCATCTTCCAGAAACAAATATGCAGCATGATTCAGTGCTTTTATGATAAAGCACTGTTCTGTATCAAAACACCAACTGCAGAGGGGAACGCGTATTGTATCTTTACTAGATTGTCTGAACTGATTCTATGAACTGAATGACATGATCGCCTCCATTCCTGTGGATATTTCCATGCATAGCTGAGCGCTTCGGTGCAGATCTCTTCTTGCATTCTGCCGCAGGAGCTTTCAGAGTGTGCTTCTGATTCCATTGAAGCACTAATTTCATAAAATACCATGGTTTTCTGATGCCAGAATGGTTAATTATCTATTAACAAAGGGAGGTGGACCGACAGAATAAAGGAGCCTTCCTTCTCTGAGGAAAGCTCCTTTTCAATGGATCGATGCATATCCTTTTATCTGAATGGATTTTTCTCCATCTGTAGAGG
>RZYZ01000221.1 GCA_009930125.1 Clostridia bacterium
GGAACACAGCTTCATCAGTGAGGAAGGCAGAGCCAACAAGAATCAGCTCTCTGTAGCCTCGGATGAAATGGTGGAAGGGCTGAAGAAGCTGAGTACGCTCCTCCATAAGAATGAAACCCTTGGCGTCCTGCAGATCAATCATGCAGGTCTTTATGCCAAACCCAATGATCCTTTCATCCTGCCCGCCGGACCTTCCGCAGTGCCCGGACAGAACATCCATGTTCTGAAAAGAGATGGACTTGAAGAGATCATCAGGGATTTTGCAGAAGCAGCAAGAAGATGCAAAGAAGCAGGATTTGATGGAGTGGAGATCCACTCCGCCCATGGGTATCTTCTCAACCAGTTCTACTCCCCACTGATCAACAAAAGAGAAGATGCGTATGGCGGAAGCCTTATAAACCGCATCCGTCTGCATGTGGAGATCATACGGGCTGTGAGAAAAGAAGTAGGCAGTGACTACCCTCTGTTTGTAAGACTAGGCGCCTGCGACTATAAGGAAGGCGGCACCACCATAGAAGATTCCGTCTACGCTTCCAGCGTATTCGAAAAGGAAGGCGTGGACCTTCTGGATATTTCCGGCGGATACTGCGGATATGTGCATCCCACAGAAAAAAGCCAGGGCTACTTCAGGGAAATCACCGAAGCGCTGAAGAAGGCTGTGGATATTCCGGTCCTTCTGACCGGGGGCATCACAGACCTTGAGGCAGCGGATGCCATCCTTGAAAAGAACCAGACGGATCTCATCGGCATCGGCCGTATCATCTATAAAGACAGCACCTGGCTCCATGGAGCTCTGGAAAAACTGAAGTAATGAAAAAAGAAAGAACTGCTCTCATCCAGTAAAGGATGAGAGCAGTTCTTTCTGATTATTAAGGGGTGTGTCATGGCAAATCAAGGATTTTTCTATGGCTGCATGGCTCCGAAGAGAACCAGCCAGGCCAGGATGGACTTCGCCACCAGGCTCAGTATGATGTATATTCTTTCTCCGTAGATGTAATTCTTCCATTTTCCGATCTTCTTGTACTGCAGCACCATATTCACCGGGAAGGTGTTGAATGCCACAAAATAGGTTCCGATGATGGCCCATACAAACCATGGGACCCTGTCAAATTCACCTGTACCGAACATATAGAGCAGAATGGCGATCCATGGTGCGATTCCTGCAATGGAACCCCAGATGAAGGGACCCCAGTCAAGATTATCCTTTTCTCTCTTTGAATTCAGCTGCTCCATGACCAGTCCGAAGAGATTCATGGATGCGTTGACCACGAAGATCAGAAGAAGCGAGGCAATATCGTAGATTCCAAACAATGTGGAAATCAGAACGATCATGATGGATGAGCTTAACGCATATTCAAACCATCTGAACTTGTTGATCCCTTTCTCCAGATCTCTGTTATAGATCCGATTCATCTTTTCAGGGATGGAGACCATAGCATGGGCTGCAGCGGAAATAAACAGAAACAGCGCAACCATGATGCCGAAGGGCAGATCAAACAGCTCTTTGGACGCCAGTTCCAGCGAACGGGTCTCCTCATTGAACTGAAGGAAGTTCTGGGTGATGGTGGGCTGGAATTCTCCGATGGTCTGGATGACACTGGTGGCCAGAAACAGCATGATGGCACCCTGGACAAAGTGCAGACCACCCATGATTTTATTGAAATTTCTCAGTTTCTTCAAAGTGATTTCTTTCATATCCAATTTCTCCTTTATTTTCTCTATCACATATCGTGTTCTTGTCTTCATACTACCCCTAAACTTCACAATACGCAATAAAATAGTGAACAGCGCCTTAAATACCACTTATTGTGATATTTAAGGCGCTAAAAACCCTTCTATTCCTTCAGGCTCATACCCATAAGCCTCTGCTTGATGCTGCCCTAGAGATCTCTATCCGGTCACCCGAAAGTCATGCTCTAAACATCGACAATGCTACATGCAGTTACTCCTGTCTCAGATTGAGAGAGACTCCAGGATTCTTATGTACGCAGCAATTCCTGTGAGCAGGACACTCTCCTCAAAATCGAACCGTTCATGATGAAGGGGATGGATGTATCCCGCATCCTCGTCTCTTGTCCCAAGCATCATAAAAACCCCGGGAATCTCTTGCTGATAGAAGGAGAAGTCTTCCGCCAGCATCAGGGGCTTCATGATCTCCACTTCCTCCGCTCTGAGAAAACGGCTCATCTCCTCCACCAGAGATGGATCGTTATGCACTTCCGGGTAGAAATCCCGTATTTCAAGATCCACCGTTACCTGGTTCATAAGGGCGATGCCCTCCACCGTTCTCTTCAGCGCACTTTTTATGTCCTCATAGGTGTCTCTGGAAAAGGCCCGGATGGTACCTTGGATTTTCGCAGTGCCTGCCACGATGTTTCTTGCCGTTCCCCCCTCTATCGTTCCCACATTGATCACAGCAGGAGCAAGCGGATCAAGATTTCTCGAGAGAATATTCTGTATGGAAAGAATCGCCTGGGCCGAGGCCACCAGGGCATCCGCTCCCAGGTGGGGCTGCCCGGCATGACTGCTTTCCCCCTGCACGGTGATATCGAACTCTCCGTTTCTGGCCATGAACGGACCACTGCACAGTCCGATCTTTCCCTTGGGAAGACCTGGATAGAGGTGAAAGCCGTAGATTCTCTTCACCTTCAGTTTCTGAAGAATCCCTTCTTCCATGACGATCCTCGCTCCGCCGGGGCCTTCTTCCGCCGGCTGAAAGAGAAGGACGATGGTAGCATCCGGCTGCTCGATGCTCTTCAGATATCTGGCAAATCCCAGGAGCATGGCCATGTGACCGTCATGTCCGCAGGCATGCATATATCCTTCATGCTTTGAAGAAAAGTCTCTTCCCGTCTTCTCCGTCACGCGCAGTCCATCCATGTCGGCGCGAAACGCTACGACATCCTCGCCTTTCCCCTGAAGCACTGCAATCCAGCCTGTCTTGGCCGTCTTCAGTGGTTCATAGCCATAGGACAGAAGCTTTTCTCTGATGTAGCCTGACGTCAGCGGCAGGTCAAAGGAAAGCTCCGGTATGCGGTGCAGGTCTCTTCGTATTTCTTTCACTTCTTCAAACAGCATTTCCACATTCATAGGTTTCTCCTTATATCCCACTTAGGACATCGTCCATGATCTTCAGAAAAAGATCGATTTCCTCTCTGCTTATGATCAGTGCCGGAAGTAGCCTCATCACTTCACCGCCCGTGACATTCAGCAGAAGCTGATGCTCCAGTGCTCTTTCTTTCACTCTTTCCGCATGCTCTCCTGCCACCAGACCCAGCATGAAGCCTTCACCGCGGATTTCCCGGATGACCAGAGGATGCCTGTCCATGAGCACCTCCAGTCCTTCCCGAAGGTATCTGCTCTTCTCCTTCAGTTCCTGCTGGAATCCTTCTTCCAGAAGCACTGACAGCATCGCATCCCCCGCGGCGCAGGCCACGGGATTGCCACCGAAAGTGGATCCATGGTCTCCCGGTTTCAGCACATCCTTCACGCTTTCATGAACCAGCATGGCGCCGATGGGCAGTCCTCCCCCAAGCCCTTTGGCAAGGGTCATGGCATCGGGAATCAGGCCATAGGCTTCATGGGCGAAAAGATACCCCGTCCTCATGAGGCCTGTCTGCACCTCGTCCACCAGAATCAGCGCATGATGCTTTTCCGCCTCTTCCCTGATGGCGGCGATGAATTCTTCACTCCCCTGCCGAAGTCCCCCTTCTCCCTGGATG
>RZYZ01000222.1 GCA_009930125.1 Clostridia bacterium
CCATAGCCCTTGAGATGCCCTCAAGCTGTGCCGCAAGCGATACACCAGCCCCGTGGTTGCCGGAGGATACGGCGATGACGCCGGCCGCCCGCTCATTAGCTTTCAGCGAAGAGATTTTAGAGAGGGCTCCGCGGATTTTGAATGAGCCCAGCGGCTGCCTGCATTCAAGCTTAAGCCGCACGTCGCGCACTGTCGAGGGCAAAAGCTCGGTGTGGGCCACCCGACCGTTGATCCGCTTACGAGCTGCAAGGATATCTGAATAAGTAACCATGGAACATGACCTCCCTTTATTTTCATGCAAAAAGCAGTTGGCATTCTTTAGGGTATTATATCGTATATCCGCCAGAAAAACAACCATACTACCGCCGAGGTGAAGTCAATGAACGCTATGAATATGGATAAAAAACAGGATCTGATCAATTCCTTTCTGGTGGAGCTGAAGCGTGGAACCATTACACTGGCGGTGCTGAGTCAGCTTAAAAACCCCCAGTACGGGTACTCTCTGATTGAAAAACTGGTAAGCAGAGAGGTGCCCATCGAATCCAATACGCTGTATCCGCTGCTCAGAAGACTGGAGAAACAGGGAATCCTTCTCAGCGAGTGGAGTACCCAGGAAGCGAGACCCCGGAAATACTACAAACTAAGCCCCTTCGGAGAAGACGTCTATGATCTGCTCGTGAAGGAATGGGAAAACTCTGTGGATGTCATGCAGAAAATTCTGAGGGAGGACTGAGAAAATGAATCATATCGACCGGTACATCTATGCTGTTGTGAAGTATCTCCCGGAGAAAGACCGGGCAGAAATTGCAGAAGAACTGAGAGCAAATATCTTTGACATGCTTGGAGGAGACCAAAGTGAGGAAAACATAGTCAGAACTCTTGAGGAAATGGGCAGTCCTTTCAGACTGGCACTATCCTATATGGGCACAGAGCAGTATCTCATCGGCCCCAAGGTCTATCATCTGTATCTGGAAGTGCTTAAGATCGTCGCCCTGGCTGCAGTGATCATAGGGGTACTTACATTCACGCTGGAACTCATCACGGAAGTGGACAGTATCCGAACCATCGGAGGTGTCGTAGGGCTTATCATAGGCGGATTCGCCACCGTCTTCAACGTCCTGGTGGGATTTCTCTTCTGGGTGACAGTGGTATTCATCATTATAGAAAGAACAGATTCTGCCGATGAGATGATCCATTCCATGGATAAGCCCTTCAAAGTATCGAGTCTTAAGGACATTCCGAATCTGGAGAGAAAGAAGATCTCCAAGGTAGAGATGGTCGTTTCGCTGATCTTCACCATCGTCTCTCTCTATGTGTTCGTATACAGAAATGACCTGATCGCTGTCTATACGCAGAGTGAGACCATCAGGATCTTCAATCCGGAAGTCATTGCAGGATACAGGTTCCTTATTCTGTTTTCAGGCGGACTGAGTATTCTGGTCTCGATCCTGAAGCTGCTCTACGGAAGATGGAATGAACTTCTCGGGGTGCTGTCCTCGGTGAATGCACTGGTGAATCTGGGGGTCATGATACTTGTTCTGACCAATGAGCGACTTTTCACAACGGAATTTCTTGGTTTCATTGAAGGGATTTGGGACAACATCGGAATAAGCCTGGATATGAACATGCAGTGGGCTGTGAGAGGCTTTCTGGCAGTGGTTCTGATAACGACACTGATAGAAATAGGGACTTCTCTCTATTACGGATTCAGAAAGGTGAACACCAAATCGAAATAAAATGAGTATAGGAAGTATGAAAGTCTCTTTCGGGAGACTTTCTTTCATATATAGGGAATTGTTCAGAGGCCTTTCATGTTTTCTTAATATAATTGGATTAGAATGGAATCACAAAGATTGCGGAGCAATCGGACTGGAGGATGAGAACATGAGGAAGAAAAAGAGAAGATATCCTATGTTACTAACCTTGCTCCTTTCAGGAGTCCTTCTCACAGGATGCGGAGAAGACCTGGAGAAGCAGATGAATACAGTGGAGGAATCCATCAATAGATTTGAAGAGAAAGCCAATGAGTTCTTCGACAGCCTGGGAGACTCTCTGGATGAGGTCATGGAGAATGTGACAGAGTACATCGAAGATCTACTGGATCCACGGCCTGATGAAGAACTGGAAGAGGCGGAAGAGCAGGAAGACACCCAGTCCGAAGACCTGGCCCATGAGGACCTAGACATCAGCTTTGTCAGCCGAAGCATGGAAGAAGCCTTCCTGGAAATACCCTACCGCTACGACTATGCATTCGATGAGGACTCTGAAAACTATATACTGGAAAGGCTCAACGCCTACAGAGCGGAAAATGATCTTCATCCACTGGAAAGAAGGGAAGATCTGTCCCAGTCCGCCCGATACAAATCCCTGGCCATGCTGCAGTATGATTACTTCAGTCATGACAATCCCAATCTGGGAAACCGGCCCTTTGACTATCTCTTATGGAGAAAACTGGATCTGAAATACAGTGGCATCGGAGAAAACCTGGCATTTGTATCCAACTCCGCTTTTTCAAACAGCATTCATGCGGAAGAGCTCTTTACAGGGTGGCAGAATTCAGATGGCCACAACAAGCAGATGCTCAGTCCCGTACATAAGTATATCGGTATAGGCGTTGTGCGCTCCACGGAATCGGGATCCTACTTTAAAGGATACAAGGTGCTTCTTGGCACCCAGCATTTCGGAAATTAACAGAAGGAAACAGGAACAGCTATGGAAATATTCATCATCATCATGCTCGCGGCAGCGCTGCGCTACTATTTTGACAACTACACATTTGCCGTCAGAAACATCGAGGTGTCCTCAAAAGATTTACCCAAGGGATTTCATGGCTACAGGATTCTCCATATTTCCGATCTCCATAACAGCAGATACGGAAAAGGAAACAGCAGACTCATCGGAGAAATCCTGAAGCAAAATCCCGATGTGATTTTCTACACAGGAGATATGATCAGCAGGCAAAGCCTTGTGGAAGGGAACTTCAGAAAGCTCATAGAAGGTCTGGCCGGTAAGGTTCCATCCTATTATGTGGATGGGAATCATGAAGATGAACTTCAGGGCAGAGACAAGGAAGCGTTCATTGAACTGCTTGCACGCAGCGGAATCCGGCACATTGAAAACGAGAAGTTGCATCTGGAGCGAAAAGGGGATCGGATTACCCTCTATGGACTTCGACTACCCCGAAGATACCTCAGAAACACCTATGATGCAGAGGGAAAGGAGACGCTCCGCAAGGATTGTCTCAATAAGCTTCTGGGCACTCCCGAGAAAGGTTTTTCCATCCTGCTGGCCCATAACCCGCTGTACTTTCCAGTCTATGCAGAGTATGGCGCAGATCTCACCTTTTCTGGTCATGTTCATGGAGGCCTTGTAAGACTTCCTTTTCTGGGAGGCATCCTTTCACCAGACCGGACCTTGTTCCCGCGATATACCAGAAGTGTATATGAGAAAGAAAAGAGGAGGATCATCGTCAGCCCGGGCATTGGAGGAATCCGTCTGAGAGTCTTCAATCAGCCGACCCTCTATGTGGTCACCCTGGTGCGTAAAGAGCCCGAAGACGCTGAGACCCTATAGAACCCGTCCAATTTTAAGAACGGTTGGCATCATGAAGATGTCGACTGTTTTTTCATTCTGAAGGATATCCTGAATGGATGGAATTTCAGCAGAAATTAAGGGAAGTCTTTTATGATGAAGCAGGAAATTC
>RZYZ01000223.1 GCA_009930125.1 Clostridia bacterium
GCATCAACCTCTCTATCAGAGCATACCAGTTCAGATACAGTTATAAGGTGGTGGATGTATACAGTCCTTTAGAATAACAGCGAAAAAGGTAGTGGAGTTCAATATCACAGACGATTCGTTTAATGTGGATATCCATCCCAATGATGAGGGGCACAGCCTGATTTTCAGGACGCTGAAACTGAGACTATGGAGTGCACGATCCAGATATTATTACAGGTAGATGTAATCAGGATTGCTTGACTTGAACTAAGGATACGTGCGCTACAGACAATTTCAACAGCTTTTTCTGGACGCATCTACGAAACCAGATATAAGCTGTGGCAAGGATGAATAACTCGATGAAAAAAAGGTAAATCCCTCATGGGCGGTATCTGTTTTTTTGCTTGTTGAGAAGAAAATACCTTCGTGGTATGTGTAGCTATAGACAGGGTCCTAGATGATGAAAGATAGAAAAGATTGAATAATCCGTAGTAACTGAAAAAGAGGAGCACATTGTATCTATAGCATAGTTTCAGAGTGAACAGCTCTCTTCTTGAACGTCTTCTGGGTTTGGAACCAGGCTGCATTTTATAGGGGATCGCTTCATTTCTTTCGTCTAGATTTCTGTCTGTGAGCATGACAAGTGATATGCCAGCCGGAAATGGAAAAGACCGCTGCATTGCTCTATTTCATAGCGCTGCAACGGCATACTGCTTTTTGCCTTTTCCTTTTCTCTGCTTTTTCAGCTAGCCTCTCAGTACACTCAGATCTGGTCCTCTTCCCTCCAGCATATCTTTCACTCTTCTTCCGATGAGTGTGCTGTAGATCGGATGGGTAAGAATGTAGAACTGATCTTCTTCAATGCCGTTGAGCACACTCATGCCGATGCTGTCAATGGGCATGCCGGTTCTGATGACAAATTCCGCTTTCTTCTGACCACTGTAATAGTCCGGGCTGCTATAGTATGGATCGCTTTTATCCATGAATCTTTCGGGACGATGTCTTTCATAATTGTGCAGGTCTGTCTGGACGAAGCCCGGACAGAATACGGACATTCTGATATTGGCGCCGATGGCCTGCAGGTCATAGCTGGTGCTCTCCGTCAGTGCAACACTGGCATGCTTTGTGGTGTGGTATGCAGGCATACCGTTGGAAGTGATGAGCCCTGCCACGGATGCCACATTAAGAATGTGACATTCTGTTTTCTGCTTCAGCATAATGGGAATGACTCTTCTCATGGCATAGACTTGACTCATGAGGTTCGCACCGATGATCCAGTCCCAGTCCTGAAGAGGAAGTTTCCATACCGGACCTGAAATGGCCACGCCTGCATTGTTGACCAGAAAATCTATGCTCCCGTAGGTATCAAGCGCGATATCCACCATCTTCTGGACTTCAGCATCAAGAGTCACATCGCAGTGTACGCCTGTGACTTCTGCGCCTTTCTCTTTGAGGAAGGAAACCGCCGCTTTAAGGTCGTTCTCATCAATATCCGCTAGGACAAGTTTCATCTGTCTTTCTGCACATTCTTTTGCGATTTCGAAGCCGAATCCGTTGCCGGCACCGGTGATCAGTGCAACTTTATTTTTAAATTCTTTCATATTCAAAGACTCCTTTCTCTAATAGGTAGTAAAGGCGAATGCCTGAGTGTATCCGTCCTTGATGGCCTCTTGTATACGGCCTGCCTGGTCAGCATCACCAATGACTCTGATGTTTTCGAAGGATTCTCTGAAGGCCTGGACCATTTCTCTTCTAGGCGTCACGCCAAGGGCAAGGACAACGGTGTCGGCTTCCACCATAGATGGCTGGGATGTCATCTGATTCATGAGAGTGATGCTGTCCTTAGAGATGGACATCAGCCTGTGATTGGATAGTATGGTCGGATCATGCTTGCCAAATCGCATCATGAGATCAGCAAGAATGGTTCTATTGACGCCAGGACCGATGGTCTTCTGCATCTCCACCAGTGTCACAGCATGTCCTCGATCAGCCAGAAGCTCCGCAGTTTCCAGTCCGGTCAGTCCTGAACCGATGACAGCCACTTTTCCCTGAGGTGTGGATTTTCCCGTGAGTACATCCTCCGCTTTCATGACGTTTGCACCATCAATACCTGGAATAGGAGGGATGGTAGGCGAGGCGCCTACAGCCACAAACACACCTGCAGGATCAAGGCTTCTGACCAGTTCCACTGTGGCTTTCGTATTCCTTCTCACTTCCACACCGCTTTCCTCAATTTCACGGATGAGTCCATTGGTCATGAGATGTACTTTTTCTTTGATGGGCGCTTTATCTGCAACATTCAGGGTGCCACCGAGTCTTTCTCTCTCGTCGAATAAAATGGTATGGAAACCCTTCTGATCAAGTACCAGAGCTGCCTGCATACCAGCAGGTCCACCGCCAACCACTGCAACGGTCTTACCATGACCATTCTTCTCCAGTGAGGAAAATTCAAGTTCTCTGCCAAGAGTTCCATTTACGCTGCATTTGATGTGTCTGCCTTGATTCAGTTCAGCAAAGCAGTTCAGGCAACCGATGCATTTTCTGATTTCATCACTTCTGCCTTCTTTCGCTTTCTTCACCCAGTAAGGATCTGCCAGATGCCCTCTTGCTACGCCCACAAAATCACATACACCTGATTCAAGAAGCTTTTCAGCGGTTTCCGGATCTTTGATGTTGTTTACGGCAATGACTGGAATCCTCACATTTTTTCGGACTTCTTCTGCCAGATGTTTTTTCCAGCCCTGGGGATAGGATCCAGGCTCGATGATCGTTGTTGCACTTTCATAGGTTCCGCTGCTGACATTGATGGCATCAATGCCATAGCTTTCCAGTGTGCGCGCGATCTTCACTGAGTCATGTAGCTTGAGCCCACCATCCACATACTCGTCTGCACTGATTCTGACAGAAATAGGGAAGTCCGCTCCGCACATGTATTTGATGCCTGTGATGATTTCTGATACGATACGCAATCTGTTGGTGAAGCTGCCACCGTATTTGTCTGTTCGTTTGTTGCTGTAAGGAGATACAAACTGATTGAGCAGATACCCGTGAGCAACGTGAAGCTCAACCCCATCCGCTCCTGCTGTCTTGGCGATGACGGCGCCTTTAATGAATTTTCTGACGAGACCCTCACATTCCTCTGTGGTCAGTGCTCTTGGCATTTCCTGAGTCACCTGACACATGATGGCTGATGGTGCAACAATCTGCTTTCCGCCTAGCAGATGGCTTTTGGTTTCTCGTCCCGGGTGATGCAGCTGAATGAAGACTTTTGTACCGTATTTCTGGATGGTTTCGATCATCCTCTCCAGATGAGGAATATGTCTGCCTTCAGTGACAGAAAGCTGATTCGGTGTGCCGACCCCAAACTCGTCATCGATTCTGGCGATTTCTGTTATGATGAGACCCACGCCTCCCTTAGCACGTTCTTCATAGTATTTCGTGATGACCTCATTGGCTTCTCCCATGGAGTTCGCCAGATTCACACCCATGGCGGTCATGACCACACGGTTTTTCAGATGGACGTTGCCGATTGATCCTCTTTCAAATAACTTTTCGTAATTCATAATACACTCCTTATAGTAGGTTTTCTGATTAGTTCAGGCATTCTGAACAATAACTGTTAGTGTTGCGGGAATGGCAGAAGGAAAGTGCAGATGCAATATCCGTTTCGGAATGCGCGTCTGTTGTTAAACAGTAAAGCGCTGACTGACAATTCATGAATA
>RZYZ01000224.1 GCA_009930125.1 Clostridia bacterium
GATGAGATCCGCTCCCTGATGAAGGGAAACAGCAGCCTTCGAGACACCCTTTCTAAACAGATCGGGCAGCTGAAGAAGGAAGAAGAGGACATCTCCTACGCGGAAGAACTATGCAGAACCATCTATATGGAGACGCCGCATTACAGTAAACTGGATGCAGAGAAATACCTGAAACAGATCGAGACCATTTCAAAAGATAAAGGAGGAAGTTATTTCAAGGTACAGGATGAGCTTCCGATGGTGTTTGATCCAAGGATCCGTTTTGCAGCAAGAATCATTGATCTGTTTCTCTATGGCCTCCTCTGGAACTTTATCCGGACCTTTCTTCTCCATCAGAATGTACTGGATCCATCCAATGCGGAACGATTAATTCTGTGGGGAATGGCACTTTTTCTCACCCTCATACTGGAACCGGTCTTTCTTGCTCTTTTCCGGACCACACCCGGGAAACTCATCTACGGCATCACTTTGGAGAAAGAAGATCACAAAAGGCTTACCCTGGAGGAATCCTTCCAGAGAACCTGGGGCGTTCTTTCAAAGGGATTCGCCTTCGGTATCCTACCCATTACTCTGATAACCTTGTCCATAAGCAGAATCCGATGCGAAAACGGCCAGATTCAGCCCTGGGATGAGAACATCGCTTATAAAGCAAGAGACTATAAGTATTACCGGTACATCATCGCCTTCCTGGTCTTTCTCCTTTTCATCGGTATGAACTTCCTCTTCTCCGTCGCCTACCACAGTCCTCCCAACAGAGGAGAACTCACCGTGGAGGAGTTTGTGGAGAACTTCAATCACTACAGTGAGGTCTATGAAATCGACCTGGGCGAATATACACTGAAGAGCTCCTCCGCATGGGATTCTCCCTATGATTTCAGAAAGTATTATCTGCCAAGTCATCTGAGAAATGCCCCGAATTTCACCTATAATCTGAAAACCGGCATTGTGCATGCAGTTTCATTCTCAGTGGATGCGCGAGACACCGACTTCTATGTGGACTCCTACAGCAACTACATGATCCTCATGGCCCTGGCACTCACACAGCCGGAATCGGTTTTCGACACAGCTCTAAATGCCCATAAGATCATAAGTCCCATAAGATGGGAGCCTTTCAAGCCCTTCGAATTCAGTGAAATGGGCATTACCCTGATAAATGAAGTGGAGTATGAGGGTTTTGAGGACAACTACGATCATATGCGTCCTGAAAGAAACGATGATGGTGAGCCGAATAACTTCTACAGACAGAAATTCACCGTAGAGAGGCAGTCCATGGAAGAAGGAGGAGAAAATAAGTGATATTTGAAAAGATCATTCTCACCGTGATTACAATCCCTTTCATCATTATGCTGCTCTACAGCTTTGTCTATCCGGAGGATGTGATGAAAAAGAAGTCCTTCCTTCACGAGGAAGAGGAACTTACAGTAAAGCCAGGATCCATCACATTCACAAAATGGTTTTCGCTGAGCAGCGCTGTGATCACTTTGATCCTCATGACCTTTTATCTTTACAGCTGATGTGGATACGACAGACAGTCCTGACCCTGATGACATAGCCGATGCTTTAGGGTTTTGAGAGAAAGGTTCAATTTTTCTCAATCAAACTGAATGACCCAATGTATTGATACTACATTCAATCGTCTTTATGTGACAGCTTCAAGGAATCCCTCGGGATTCCTTTTGTATTTCCAATCCTTTCAATTATCTCATTCTCCCTATTTCTTTTTCTATCATTAATATCCCTAAGCATATGCCTTATTTAACTATACTAAATATATCATTCCCCCTTGTAATATCCTGAAAATATGCGTATGCTGAGAAAAAGTACAATTATAAGGAGAACTTCATGGACTACGAAATCATTCATCTGACCAAAGAAAACTGGAAAGACACCACTTTGCCCATGGGTTACACCACAGAAGAATTCTATGACGTAAAACTTGAAAAAAGCACCAGCGGCTACAGCATCCAGCTTGCGAGAAAGAAGCTGTCAGAGCCTCTTACCCATTCCCCAGAAGAAGATGATTTTCCCGATCAGCTCTATGCCAAATACTATGAGCATGCCTACGCTTGGGGAATCGTCGTCGAAGATGAACTCATTGCCGCTATTGAAACAGATCCTGAACTCTGGTCCAACAGACTCCGCATCACGGAAATCTGGGTCAGAGAAGACTACAGAAGAAAAGGCATCGGTCATGCGCTGATGGAGATCGCAAAAGAGCAGGCAAGAAAAGAAAGAAGGAGATGCATCATCCTTGAAACCCAGTCCTGCAATGTGGATGCTTTGGACTTCTATCATCAGGAGGGCTTCACCCTCATTGGCCTTGATACCTGCGCCTACAGCAATGATGACATGCAGAAGAAGGAAGTCCGTATGGAAATGGGCTGGTTTCCCGAAAAAAGAGAGAAAGTGACCGCAGGAGAGATCGAAATCAGAGCCGAGCAGCTGGAAGACCATCATGCAGTGGAAGCCATGACCCAGAGAGCCTTCTGGAACAAGCACCAGCCGGGCTGTGATGAGCATTATCTGGTCCATAAGCTGAGAACCCATGAGGATTATCTACCCGAGCTCAGCAGAATCGCGGTGAAGGACGGTGAAATTCTAGGCGCCATCTTCTATTCCAGAGCACAGGTGACAGATGGAGATACCATCCATGACGTCCTCACCTTCGGTCCGCTATGCGTCGAACCTTCCTGGCAGGGATGCGGTATCGGAGAACTGCTTTTCAAAGAGACCATGGAACTTGCGAAAGAAATGGGCTACAAAGGCATCATCATTTTCGGAGAGCCGGACTACTATCCTCGATTGGGCTTTAAAACCTGCGACCATTTCGGCATCACCACAGCAGACGGAAAAAACTTTGATGCTTTCATGGGCATCGAGCTATCTGAAAACAGCTTCAGTGAAACCAAGGGAAAATACAGCTATTCTGAAGTCTTTGAAGATCTTCCTAAAGAGGAAGTGGAGAAATACAACGAAAACTCCCCCCCTCTCAAAAAGCAGAAATTCCCTGATCAATGGGACTGATTCATAGAGTTACACAGGTGTTCATCAATTAGACGGACACCTTTTTCATTTCCTTTGTTCTTACAATTGTTACCGAATGGTCCCATGGACTTAAATCCCCATTGGTAAAATGAGTGTAGGAAATTTCAGGAATTCAATCACGATCATATTTCCTGATGCCAGGTAATTCACCTTATCTGAATACCCGTTTTTCCTGTCAGGAGGCCGACATGTCCAGAAAAGTTTTTTACTTCACACTCATTCTGATCATCTCTTCCGCCGCATTTCTGATGTATATCAGCAGGCGCGTACCGGAAGAGGAACTGGAACCTTCCATTCCAGAAAGAGAAATAGAGGAAGAGACTGAAGAACCCGTGGAAGAGGAGATGGATGAGGAGATTCTTGCCATGATGAAGCTGATTTCCCTGCGCGCCGAGGAAGGAGGTCTTCCAGAAGTTCCTCTTGTGGTTGGACATTCGGAGAAAACCGATGTGGATAGAGAATACGGCTCTCCCGATTCACAAGATGATACTGAAGAGGGAGAATACGCAGTCTATCTGTCTGAACACATCACTGTCGGATATGAGGATGCTTTGGTTACAGATCTGAGATCCTATGATCCGGATCTTGCTAGGATCACCTATGCCCACATCACGGAGATATTGGGTGAAGCGCCAAAAACCTCGA
>RZYZ01000225.1 GCA_009930125.1 Clostridia bacterium
CAACATCAACAGCAGTGCAGTGGATGAAATGGTGAAGCTTGGCATGTACACCAGAGACGAGGCGCTGAAACTCTTTAATTTCGAAGAATAATTCAATCAGACGGGAAAAAGCCCTGCATAGAGATATGCAGGGCTTTTTCCTATTCCCCTGAATTGAAGACACATAGATTTTTTTAAGCCCTTGCTGAAGAAGTTTCGAGAAAACATATTGACACTTATCGATATGTTCATTAGAATGAGCATATCGAAACTTTTAAATGTCTAAATATACTTCTTCTGGAGGGAGCTATGATAGAATCACTTTATGAATTACTGGAAAATGAGCTGAAACCCGCAACGGGGTGTACGGAACCGATAGCAGTTGCCTATGCCGCTTCAATGGCGAAATATCAGTTGCCTGCTGGCGAAATCAGGAAAATCTTCATATCCGCCAGCGTGAATATTCTGAAGAATGCCATGGGCGTGACCATACCGGGTACAGATCTTGTGGGGGTCGATCTGGCAGCAGCTCTTGGTACAGAAGTGAAACCTTATAAGAAATTCGAGCTTCTGAAGGATCTGACAACGGAGAAGAGTCAAGCGGCAATCGCCATGGTGAAGGATCAGAAAGTTCAAGTCGATGTGAGCAGCTCCAGAAAGAAACTGTATATTGAAGTGAGAGTTGAAACAGCATCATCCTATGCAAAAGTAGTCATAGAAGACAAACATGACCGCATAACAAATATTGAAGTAAATGGAAAATTTGTCTACAAAGGAGAAAATCAGAGTGCTTTTGAAGAATCAGATTTAAGTGGAGTGGATTTAAGTGCAATCTGGGATTTTTCCATGAAAGCAGATCTTGATAAACTGACCATCGTCAAGGACAGTATTCGAATGAACCGTTTGCTGGCAGAAGATGGTCTGAAAAACAATTATGGAATGGGGGTAGGGAAAAGGTTCTATCAGCAGAATATCCAGAACATCAATGCATCCAATTATCCCGTTGCGCTTGCATCCGCCGGGTCCGATGCAAGAATGTCAGGATCTAATCTCAGCGCCATGAGCAACTCAGGTAGCGGAAATCAGGGAATCACCGCAACTTTGCCTGTAATCGCTTTTTACGAGACATCTATGAAGAAGGATGAAGAGAAACTTTATCGAGCTGTGACGTTAAGTCACCTGGTTGCCATCTACATTAAATCCAAAGTGGGAAGGCTCACCGCCATCTGCGGTGCCAATATTGCAGGTATGGGTGCAAGTGCAGGAATCACCTATCTTAAGGGTGGAAAGCTGAAAGAGTACTATGCCTCGATTCAGAATATGCTTGGGAATATAAGTGGCATGATCTGTGATGGAGCCAAACCTGGATGTGCCATGAAGGTGGCAACCAGCGTGAGTGCAGCTGTAATGGCTTCCGATCTGGCGATGCAGGGCATCTGCATAGGCTCCTTCGAAGGAATTGTAGGAGATCATGTGGAAAAGTCCATCGAAAACTTTTCACGTATCGCGACAGAAGGGTTCAAAGACGCGGACAAGACCATACTGGATATTATGATTCGCAGATAGTTCATATTGACAACTATCGATATGAAGTGTAGCATAGTCTATGGACATCGATACTTATCGATTCATGAAAAGGAGAAGATGTTGATGAAAATGTCATTTAGTGAATATGTGCCTGTATTTAAGGCTATTTCTGATGAAACGAGATTGAGGATCATAGATCTTTTATCAAGTAATAAGCTCTGTGCCTGTGACCTTCTGGAGCAGTTTAGCATATCCCAATCCACATTGAGCTACCATATGAAGATTCTCTCTGACAGTGGACTGGTCAAAGGCGAAAAGGAAGGGTCCTGGGTACGGTATGGTCTGAACCACGATAGGGTTAATGAGGTCATGTCATTTCTTTCAGAAATCACAAGAGAGAAGGAGTATGACATTAAGAGTGTGTGTGAACCTGGCAATATGAAAATTGTCAGAAACCTGGTCAAAAGCAAATAAAAGGAGGACAAGTATGAAGAAAATGGCAATCTATGAACCGGCAATGTGCTGCTCCACTGGGGTATGTGGGGTAGGAGTGGATGAGGATCTTTTGAGAATCTCCACGGTTTTATCCACGTTGGAGAAGAATGATGTGGTGGTGGAAAGGTATAATCTGTCCAGCTCACCTCAGGCATTCATCACCAATCCTGTTGTCAATGGATATATCAGGGCGAAAGGCCTGGATGTATTTCCCATCACCGTGGTGGATGATGAGATTGTACTCTCAGGAAGATATCCATCCAATGAAGAATTCATAACACTTTTGGACTTATCAGAAAATATTATATAGAGAAAAGGGGAGAAATAATGAGTAACAAAACAAAGATCGAAGTATTTGGTGTAAGAAATCAGGCGGCAGGTGGCGGATGCAGCTGCAGCGGTGGCTGTGGACCCACAGTAACCATGGGCGAGATGTATGAGGAATTTGAAAGCTTCATGAAGAATTCCGACTTGAAGGATCAGGTGGAAATGCGCTTCATCGATGTGTTCTATGATGATCTGGATGAGTACAAATACATCATTGATGCCATGAATAAAGGATTCGGACTGCCACTGACATCAGTGAACGGGGAGCTGAGATTCTTCGGAGGCATATCAGGAACCATGGTGATGGATCTTCTGCAGCAGCCTGCATAATAGAGCCATGCTGAAGCAGTCTGACGAAAGGAATATGACATGAAAATTTTCAATCCCAAGAACATGGAACTGACAAAATATCTTTTCTTCACCGGAAAAGGTGGAGTAGGGAAGACTTCCAGCGCCTGCGCCACAGCAGTGACACTGGCGGATGAAGGATCCAAGGTCCTTCTCATCAGTACAGACCCGGCATCGAATCTTCAGGATGTATTCAGCACTACGCTAAGCAACAAAGGAGTGGAGATTGAGGGCGTGCCGAATCTGACGGTTGCCAATCTGGATCCCATAGAGGCGGCAGAAGAGTATAAGGAAAGCGTCATTGCTCCTTACAGAGGGCTCATGCCGGAAGATGTGCTTCAGAATATGGAAGAGCAGCTTTCAGGCTCCTGCACGGTGGAAATTGCGGCGTTCAATGAGTTTTCAAAGTTCATCACAGATACGTATATCAATGAGACCTATGATTATATCGTCTTTGATACAGCACCAACGGGGCATACCTTGAGAATGCTCCAGCTTCCCTCTGCCTGGGACAGCTTCATCAGTGACAGCACCCATGGAGCATCCTGCCTTGGTCAGCTTTCTGGGCTGGAAGACCAGAAGGAAGTATACAAGAAGGCAGTGGCCACCCTTGCCAGCAAGGAGCTTACTACCCTCATTCTGGTCACAAGACCTGAAAGAACACCACTGAAGGAAGCGGCAAGAGCATCCAGAGAGCTGGCGGATATCGGGGTTCTCAACCAGGCACTCATCGTCAATGGTCTCATGGAAAGCCATGATGATATGATTTCAGAAAGCCTCTTCCACAAACAGGAGAAGGCCATGAAAGAAATGCCGGAAATCCTGAAGAACATCAGCGCCTATCGTATCCCGCTGAGAGCCTACAACATAACGGGTATGGATAATGTGAGAGCCCTTCTGACTTCTGATAAGGTGACTTTGAGCACGGAAACAGTGAGAAACGAATCCATCGATGGACTGAAGGAGGTCATAGAAGACCTCTATGTCAGTGACAAGAAAGT
>RZYZ01000226.1 GCA_009930125.1 Clostridia bacterium
AGCCCTGTTCCAGTCAGAATCAATTCTTCCCCCTGATCGGATCGGGTTGCAACGATATTGTTATTAAACACCTTGATGATTCGCATCTACAACCTCCAAAAAAACTCTTACATCCATTATAGATTGAATTTTCCATTTTTCCTAGATTTATCGAAACTCCATCTGATTCTCCAGTCCTTGTCGTGTTTTCCATATAGCTTGGAAACCACGGCAAACAAAAACGGCCATCTTTCGATGACCGTTTCTTTTCTGTTGGATTCTGTTTACAGAAGCTTCTTCATCTCATCTGCAACAAACTGAACCTGTGGTCCTATAACCACCTGCACGTTGGTCTTGGATGGTCTGATGACGCCTGCAACGCCTGCTTTCTTGATCTTGGCTTCATCCACCAGGAGATGGTCTTTCACTTCCATTCTCAGTCTGGTGATACAGTAGTCAAGGGAAGCGATGTTCTCTTTTCCGCCCAGTCCTTCAAGAACCTGTGCAGCAAGAGCGTTGAAGTTTGTGTCCTTGCCGAGCTTTACGCCTTCGCCTTCCACAGCTTCGTCATCTTCTCTTCCAGGTGTCTTGAGATCCATCTTTACGATAAGGAATCTGAACAGGAAGTAGTAGATGGCACCCATGACCAGACCAAGGGGAATCAGCATCCAGATGTTGACAGCCAGTGGCATTCTAAGACTTAAGAAGAAGTCTACGAAACCTGCACTGAATCCGAAACCTGCGATCCACTGGAACTGTGCTGCGATGAACACGGAAATACCAGTAAGAAGAGCATGCACGAGGTATAGTCCAGGAGCAAGGAATACGAATGCGAATTCCATTGGTTCTGTTACACCAGTGAAGAAGGAAGAGATCGCTGCTGCCAGAAGAAGACCTCCTGCAACCTTTCTCTTGTTGTCCTTCGCTGTATGATACATAGCCAGCGCTGCTGCTGGAAGACCGAACATCATGACTGGGAAGAATCCTGCCTGATATCTTCCTACGATACCAGGTTCTCCAGTGCTTGCCCAGAAGTTTCCGATGTCATTGATGCCGATGGCATCAAACCAGAATACAGAGTTCAGCGCATGATGGAGACCTGTAGGAATGAGCAGTCTGTTGAAGAAACCGTAAATACCGGCTCCCACAGCGCCCAGTTCAGAGATTCCTGTACCGAAGGATACAAGTCCTGAATAAACCACTGGCCATACGAAGAAGAGCACTGCTGAAACCAGAATCATGGCAAAGGATGTCATGATCGGAACCAGTCTCTTCCCACTGAAGAAGGACAGAGCCGGCGTCAGCTGCACATGGGAGAATCTGTTGTACATCCCTGCAGCCACCAGACCGGAGATGATACCGATGAACTGGTTGTTGATTTTACCAAATGCCGCATTGACCTCACCGACATCAACGGAAGTCAGCTGTGCAACGGTTCCTGTGGATAAAAGCTTGGTCACCACAAGGAAAGCGACTAGACCAGCAAGGGCTGCGGATCCGTCCTTATCCTTTGACATACCTAAAGCGACACCCACAGCAAAAAGAATGGACATGTTATCGATGATTGCGCCACCTGCACTGATCAGGAAAGCGGCGATTGGGCTTCCACCACCCCAGCCAGTTGGGTCGATCCAGTATCCGATACCCATGAGTATGGATGCGACAGGCAGTACGGCAACAGGAAGCATGAGTGATCTACCGAGTTTCTGTAGATACTTCATCATAATGATAATTCCTCCTTTGAAAATAGATTAATAAGTTCAATGCACGGACTCTTTCCAGAAAGACAGGTACCGTGGCCACAGTTATAAGAAAAAAAGACCGAAGAAACAAAGCAACAGCGTTGCATGCATCTCGGTCTTGCCTGGTTCCCAGTAACAATCCATGTATTTGTTTTCATCTTAAGGGATTGGACCCCAATTGTCAACAAGTTGTCAGAACTAAAAAGTAAATAATACGTAAACAACACCTTTTCTTCATCCATTAGAACCAGAATGCTATTCTTTTATTGACCTTGTGTCCCAATGAAAAAGAGCCCTGTAACAGGACTCTTCTTCGTACAGTATTCTCGTGCTCTAGAACTGAACCTTAGGTACAGCTCTGTCCGCTTCAGATGCTTCAAACAGTGGTTCCTGTGTGAAGTTGAAGATACCGGCAAAGATGTTCTTTGGGAACACCTGGATGGCTGTATTGTACTTCATGGTGGTGTCATTGTAGAACTGTCTTGCGTAACGGATCTTTTCTTCCGCGTCCTTCAGTTCCGCCTGCAGGGACAGGAAGTTCTGATCCGCTTTCAGCTGTGGATAGGCTTCCACTGTCACAAGGAGTCTGCTGATGGCTGAGGAAAGCTCCGCATCGGCCTTGGCCGTTTCTTCCACACCCTTGGCGTTTAGAACCTGGCTTCTGGCTTTGGTGACATTTTCAAAGACTTCCTTCTCATGGGTGGCGTAGCCCTTAACGGTCTCCACCAGATTGGGAATGAGGTCTGCTCTGTTCTTCAGCTGAACCTCGATCTGAGCCCATGCATTTTTCACTCTGTTCTTTAAGACAACCAGGCTGTTGTATACAGAGACTCCATAAATGACCAGTAATACGACGAGTCCGAGAACGACTAAAAGTATGATTGTTCCTGTTTCCATATTCATCTTCCTTCCTGTTATATATTTTTAACTTGAACTGCTATGCTAGAAGGCACCGCCGCCGCCACCGCCACCGCCGCCGCCAGAGCTTCCTCCGGAGAATCCTCCTCCGAATCCGCCGCCCGACGATTTGGCTGAATTGGCAATCTGCGCTGTGTTCACAGCGGAACTTACTTTGGACATGGTATTGGAGAATCCATGATTCATGATATAGAAGCTGTTGAAGGATCGGTAACCGCCCATGTAGGTCAGTTCCGGATTACTGAGATCCGCATCGGTGAATACCTTCGGCAGCTGATCCAGCACATCTTCCGCAACGCCCAGTGAAGTGGCATACACCAGGTAATGCTCCCAGATGACAAGAGAGGGAATCTCCGCTTCCTTCATGTTGGAGAAGTCCTGAAGGAATTTCCTGAAGGCTTCCCACATGGCTTTGTGCTCCACGCCACGCCTGGAATATTTTCTGACGAAGTTCAGGGCGATCAGTCCGAAAATCATGACACCGCCGAGAACGATGAGTCCGATGGCGATGAAGCTTCCCAGAAGAAACAGTCCACCAAGTCCCGCGAGAATCAGGGCGATACCTATAAGCACAAAGACTTTGGCTCCCTGCAGGGTATTGGGTGCGAAAAACTGCTGCTTCTCGGCAGTGTCTTTTACTTTCGCCTTGAAGTACTCATAGTCCTTCTGGAACTGAAGTGCAGCTTTCTGCTTCTTCACGATGGTTTCCAGATCGTCCATGACAAGGCCTCTCCCACCACCGATTTCATCAATAAACCAGGTGGCCAGGAACTGCTCATGGGGCATCAGGCCCGAAAGCTTCTCCTTGTTGAGCCAGGTGATTTCAAAAGTATCCTCTTCCTTCTTGAAGATCATTCCGCTCTCCACCTTCATAGGGGTGAGCTTGATCACTTTCTTTCTGGCAAGGTCAAGAAGGGTCGCGATGATATCATCATCCTTGGTTCTTCCCTTGGTCAGTAGATAGGTCATCACAGCAGGCGTATAGTCTTCTGGCAGTTCTCTGTAGTAGTCTCCCA
>RZYZ01000018.1 GCA_009930125.1 Clostridia bacterium
GGAGTAATCAGCAGAATCTTTGTGGGCGGGAATGTAAGAGATACGAAGAAGATCCATCTTGAAATTGAATAAGCACATGAAAAATCACCACGGAATTTCCATGGTGATTTTATATATGGAATCTTTTTTCGATTTCAGCTTTGATGCTGCTTCCCTGAAGGATGAAGATGGCCGAGAGGAAGATAAAGCTGACCGCAATACTGATGATGGATGGATATTTCACTGTCACCCAGTCAAATAGAAGAAACAGAATCGGAATAAAACCGAAAAGCGCGGACATGAAGGCATAGGTGATGTAGTCTCTGTTTCCCAGCTTCATGATCACTGCAATGGAGTACATGAGAAGCAGTGCAGTAATACAAAGAAGGGGAATCACGTAATTGAGAGACCATCCACGCCAGCCGGTATTCCAGTCCCAGAAGACAGACAAGAGGGAAATGATCGCTACCTGCCAGACAATCTTCTTGGGGATATGGAATCTCTTCTGCACGAGGAAAATCATATCCAGCCAGATACTGAGCAGACCCAGAAGAAGCAGGAGAGGCCAGTTCAGTTCTGTGGGGAAGATGAAGTAGATGGTGAAACTGAGAACGACCATGACGATGGAGACAAACAGAAGAATTCTCAGTGTCATATGACTTTTCAGATAGGATGGAATCTTTGGGAATAAGAGTACGGATTCATCTTCCTTTGGGGGTGGCAGTTTGTTTCCGCAGAGCGGGCAGGTGGTTCTGGTCTCAAGAATTTCCACATTACAATGGGTACAGTGCTGCATGGTTTTCCTCCTTTCTATAAATTTGAAGAGATGCCAACCGGGATGCCTCTGCTGGTCAGAAATTCGAAATAGGTTCTCTGAAGATCGGTATCCTGATAGGGAGAAGTGAAGCTCACCACCAGCTGATCCATGTAAGAACACATGACAATCTGAGGTCTTCGTGCACTGACGAATACACTGAACTTATGGATGTAGGGTTCAAATTCCTTCGGCATGATGATTCTTCCTACATTGGAGATGGAGGAGGTGATCTGCCGATCCTTGATATGATTGGCAATTTTCAGTGCAAGATCTTTCACAGGCAGCGGAATCACTCGGGCAAAAGGATTCTTCTCCAGCGCCATGAGCTGGTCAAGATGATGGTTGACCTTGTCTCTGGTCAGTTCATTTTTGAAGCTTTCACTGACAGAATGAATGATATCCTGCAGTTCGTGACTCTCACGGGAGAAATCATATTGAATGTTCATGGTAGCGAAAAAATTTCGTGCAGTGTTGGATTCGAAGAACTGTCTCAGGTTGATGGGCACCTGCAGAACAACGGGATCCTTTCGCATTTTTGAGGGCATATCCTTGTTGATTGCATAGAAATAGAGTGCCGTCATGAAGACGGTCAAGGTTGTGTTGTATTCATGAGCCAGTTCAAGGACCTTCTTTACGGATAAGGTGCCTTCTATGAGCTTGGTGCGATTCTCTTCCACCTTTGTACCCTTTAGCTGGTATGCTTTGACGAAAGGCGATTTATCCATATTTTCTGATGCTCGTTTTTTGTAATAGGTTTTTTCGAAACTGTCGTCCATCTTCTGACTCATGGATGCTTTGTAGCGCAGTGTGGGAAAATCCTCTGGGAGATCATTTTTGTGTTTCAGGGTCATGTAGTGATAAATGAGTGTTTCGAAAAACCAGTTTGCTCCAGCCCCATCACTTAATGCATGGAAAATCTCCACGCTGATTCTCTTATTGAAATAGAACACTCTGAAGAGAAGACTTTTTTCCTCTTTCAGATATAGTGGAGCGCAGATAGGCCTGGATTCTTCTTCCACAACAGGCTCCAGATCGCTGGATTCAAAATAATACCAGAATGCGCCTTTGCGCAGAACAGACCGATAAAGAGGGAAGCTGTCCAGCGTAGGCGCAACCGATTCCTGAAGGAGCTTCGGATCCACTTCTTCAGTCAGTTCGCAGTAAAGGCGAAATACTTTCGTATCTCTGTTTGTGACGGTTGGTGGAAAGATTTTGGAAGCGTTGTCCAGTCTTCTCCATCTGATTTTTTTGTTCTCCTTCATGAATACACCTCGCTTTCTACTTTTCGCTTAGGAACAGATTGATGATTTCAATGGTATGCTCCACAATATCCGAAGATAAGGGATTGTTCATGTAGCCGTGGAGCGCTTCCTTCATCTGAAAAATCCTCACCTCATTCCCGAAGCTGCGCAGTCTTTTTCCGTAGGCTTCTCCTTCATCACGTAAAGGGTCATATTCCGAGGTGATGATCAGCGTTTTCGGCTGGGCGCTGAGATCGTCTGCAATGAGAGGAGCCACATAGGGTGTTTTGCGTGCGGCTTTATCAGGGACATAAAGATCCATGTAATCTTCGATTCTCTCTGCGGTGAGAATAAAATCTTCTCCATTCTCCTGAACGGATCTGAAAGGAGAATGAATGCTGTGATCGTGGTAGGTTGCCGGATAAATCAGGATCTGTCTTTTAGGCTTGAATTCGCCTTTATCTCTGGCCATGAGGGAAACTACCGCAGCCAGATTTCCGCCTGCACTGTCTCCGATGAGGGTGATATCCTCAGGAGCAGCGCCGAGAAGCCCGATGTTCTGGAATATCTCCTTCGCTGCCGTGTAGCAGTCCTGAAGTCCGATGGGATAAGGGTTTTCGGGTGCCAGAGCATAATCCACAGAAACGATGGTATGCCCTGTGGCTTCTGCCAGTGTGGCACAGACGGGTGTATAGGTATCGATATCACCTGTGACCCATCCTCCTCCGTGGAAGAAGATCATCACCTTATCTTTTCTGTTCTCCTTAGGGATAAAAAGGCGTATTGGTATTTCACGATCTCCTGTCATCACTTTATGGTCAAAAGCTCTGTAGGGTACTCTGGGGGATGGAGTGATGATTTTCTGAACCTTCCGATACAGTTTGTAATTCTTTTTGATATTCATATCAATGCTGGATAAAGCTCTTAGTGTAATTCTTTTTAAAGGTTTCATTAAACACCCCTTCTTTGAGCTTAGTATACCTTATTCTTTGAAGTCATAGAAGAAAAATATCAGTATGGAAGAGGAATGCATAGAGAATGATGAATTGATTCCAAGGCGAAAAGAAGGGTATAATGAGACAATGAAGATGGAACACTTCAACACCTGATTATATGAACTGGAGGAAGATTATGGAAAGAATGATAGGAACAACTTCTAGAGGGGTACGTGCACCAATCATCAGAGAGGGGGATGACATCGCATCAATCGTCGTGGAATCCGTCATGAATGCGGCAGCTTCAGAAAACATCCTATTGAATGACAGAGATGTGCTCTCTGTAACAGAGGCGGTTGTGGCAAGAGCGCAGGGGAACTATGCATCTGTGGACAATATTGCAGAAGACGTGAAAAAGAAATTTCAGGACGAGACCATCGGGGTGATTTTTCCGATTCTGAGCCGAAACAGATTTTCACTATGCCTGAAAGGGATAGCGAGGGGAGCGAGAAAAATCGTGCTCATGCTGAGCTACCCATCAGATGAGGTGGGCAATGCCCTGGTCAGTCTGGATCAGCTGGATGAAAAAGGTGTGGATCCGTATATGAATGTGCTGACGGAGGAGAAATACAGAGCCCTGTTCGGATATGAGAAACATACCTTCACCGGTGTGGATTACATTTCCTTCTACAAGCAGATCATAGAAGAAGAAGGATGCGAAGCGGAGGTGATTCTCGCAAATCAGCCTAAGGCGATCCTTTCCTACACCAAGTCTGTACTGAACTGTGATATCCATTCAAGAGAACGGACAAAGAGACTTCTGAAAAGAGATGGTGCGGAAGTGGTGTTCAGCCTCAGTGATCTTCTGACCTCATCCATAGATGGCAGTGGATATAATAAGGAATATGGTCTGCTTGGAAGCAACAAGGCGACGGAAGAAACTCTGAAGCTCTTTCCAAGAGACGGTCAGGAAATCGTCGACAGAATTCAGAAGATGTTTAAAGAACAGACAGGCAAGGAGATTGAAGTCATGATCTATGGAGACGGAGCCTTCAAAGATCCTGTGGGTGGCATCTGGGAGCTGGCAGATCCTGTTGTATCCCCAGCGTACACCAAAGGCCTGGAAGGGCAACCTAATGAGATCAAGCTGAAGTACATTGCAGATAATGAGTTTTCGCATCTGGAAGGGGAAGACCTGAAAAAAGCGATCACCGAATACATCAGGAATAAAGGGGAGGACCTCTTTGGAGACATGACCGCTGAAGGCACAACCCCAAGAAGACTGACCGATCTGCTCGGATCCTTGAGCGACCTGACCTCAGGAAGTGGAGACAAGGGCACACCGATCATACTGATTCAGGGTTATTTTGACAGCTATGCGAAATAGCGGATCAGAGAAAAGGAAGAATGCAGATGTTTGAATCTTATCTGAAACTGCTCATGGAGAACCCCCTGTTTGAAGGATTGTCCAGGGAAGAAATTACAGAGATGCTCAGCGGAATGGGCGCCTATGTCGGCTCATACAAAAAATGGGAGACCATCACAGTGGAGAATGAGAAGCTGGATGGAATCGGAATAATTGTGAGTGGGCAGGTATCCATAGGAAAGGACACCTCTTCAGGCGACCGGCTCATGATGGCCAGGCTCAGTCAGGGTGATGTCTTCGGGGAAGTGGCGGTTTATACGGGGAGTCTATGGACCGCCACCGTTCTGGCGGACAAGGATTCTTCCATACTCTTTCTCCCTGCAGAAAAGCTCGTGAACGCAGAGCAGATGTTCAGTAAAGCAGCAGGCAGATTCGCGCTGAATATGCTCTACATCATTGCGAAGAAAGCCCGTGTCCTGAATGACAAGCTGGAACTGCTGGCGCTGAAGAGCATACGCAGAAAAATATGCTACTATCTTCTGAAACAGTATCAGATCAGGAAAACCGCTACCTTCACAGTATCCTTACGAAGAGGAGAAATGGCGGAATATCTTCAGGTATCCAGACCTTCTCTCTCAAGAGAGCTGATTCGTCTCAAAGAGGAAGGAATCATCGACTTTGAAGGAAGAGATTTCAAACTGATTGATCTTGAAAGAATCTCAAAAGAACTGAAAAAATGAAATCAGTCTCATAGCCTCCTATAGTATGCGTTCATGTGATACTGTAAGAGGCTTTTTCACGAAGAAAATGTGTGAGAATCATTATCAATATTCATAAATGGTATCCTGAGATACCGAATATTGAGGAGGAACATGCTACACTTGAAAGCGGTGGCAAAGAGCCAAGAAGAAGACGTGAGGAGAAGACAATGAGTAACATAAATATAGATCATAAAGATTCCTTGTTTCGGGTAACTGAAAGCTACAAGGATGCACTGGACCTTCTGATCTCTTTAGGATTTGACAATCTGAAAGATGAAGAGAAAAGAAGTACCCTCGGGAAACTGGTGACCATCGGGGATTCACTGAAATCCAAAGGAATCTCCCTGAATGCCTTTATCGAGCAGCTGGAAGAAAGAATGGCGCTGTCGGAGGGATCCGTAAAAGCTGTTTCGAATCAGGAGGATACGATCCATATGGCTGGCGTTCTTCCGTGTCCTGTGAGGGTTCCGCTTCTGGAAACCTTCGAAGAGTGGCATTCCAGTCAGAATCTGGGTTACCATCTCGAATATGACCTGAAGGCCGCCTCCATGGGGATTGGTTGGCTGGAGGAGTCCCTGAAGAGCGAAGAGATCGAAAAGCTGCCGGATGTATTCATTTCAGCCGGATTCGATATGTTCTTTGACAAGAAGCTTTTCGGAAAGTACAAATCCAGAGATCTGTTTGAAGACCTGATGGACTTCGAGCATTATAATGAGGATTTCGAGAATGAATCGCTTGGTCTGAGAGATCCGAAGAAGCAGTATTCCATGATCGGGGTCGTGCCTGCGGTATTTCTGGTCAATGTGAAAGAACTTGGGGACAGAAAAATGCCAGGAAGCTGGGAAGATGTGCTCCAGGATGAGTTTCGAAACAGTATCAGTCTGCCTGTGAGTGATTTCGATCTGTTCAATGCGATACTTCTCAATATCTATAAGATGTATGGGGAAGAAGGCATTGTGAAGCTGGGCAGAAACATGCAGAGAAGCATGCATCCGTCGGAGATGGTCAAGTCCCATGCGAAGCTTCTGGAGAGACCTTCTGTAACCATCATGCCCTACTTCTTCACCAAGATGGTGAAAAACGGAGGTCCCATGGAAGCGGTGTGGCCGGAAGATGGTGCCATCATGAGCCCGATTTTCCTGCTTACGAAAAAAGAGAAGAAAGAAAAGCTTAAGCCCATCGTGGACTTCCTCTCATCAAAGGGCGTGGGAGAAATTCTCTCCCATAACGGAAGATTTCCAAGCACCAATCCAGAGGTGGATAACCGCATATCGAAAGAGAACAGGTACATGTGGCTAGGATGGGACTTCATTGAAGAACATGACCTGACGCAGCTGATCAGACGCTGCGAAGATCTTTTCAATCAGGCTATGAAAGGGGAGATTTAAGATGAACCTTGTTACAGTATCCGGACCGCCTTCCTCAGGGAAGACTTCCGTGATCCTCAAGACCATTGAAGCCATCAAGATGAGAGCATTATCAGTCGGCGTGGTCAAGTTCGACTGTCTCTATACCGATGATGACATACTCTATGAGAAAGCAGGCATTCCTGTAATGAAGGGTCTTTCAGGGTCTCTATGTCCGGACCATTACTTCGCCAGCAATATTGAAGAGGTTGTGAAGTGGGGCAGAAAAAAGGAGCTGAAGCTGCTTGTTACAGAGAGTGCGGGTCTTTGCAACAGATGCTCACCTTATATCAAGGGCGTGAAGTCCATCTGTGTCATTGATAACCTCAGCGGGATCAATACGCCAAAGAAGATCGGGCCTATGCTGAAGACCGCAGACATCGTCGTCATCACAAAGGGAGATATCGTCTCCCAGGCGGAAAGAGAAGTCTTCGCCTCCAGAGTCCATTCCGTGAATCCACAGGCAGTGATCATGTCAGTCAATGGACTCACAGGCCAGGGCGCCTATGAACTGAGTACGCTCTTATATGATGAAGAAGAGAATATCAAGAGTGTGAAGGGAATGGAACTGAAGTTTCCGATGCCATCAGCGCTGTGCTCCTACTGCCTGGGTGAAACCAGGATCGGAGAAGAGTTCCAGATGGGAAATGTGAGAAAGATGAAGATGGGTGATGTGGATGCATAAAAGTTATGAAAGAATAATTATCGGGGATCTGCTCCACAAGTATCCCTTTGCAGCAGGATATTTCGAGCAGAACAAGATGGATATAAAGGGACATGAAGATAAGACAGTGGAGGAATTCCTGGATCGTTACTCCGATGAGGAACGGGAAGAGTGGGCCATCGACAAGGAGAAGATCACATCTGATCTGAATCACTATATTGAGCAGATGATTTCTTTTCTGGGTCTTGACAAGGATCGTGTAGACAGCATTACGATCCTGGCCGGAAGGGATAAAGCGGGAAATCCGGAGACCTTTGAAAAACTCACCATAAACAGCAGTGAAATCATATCCATCGTGGGTCCAACGGGCTCCGGGAAGAGCAGACTTCTTGCAGATATCGAGTGGGCTGCAAACAAGGATACACCTACACAAAGAACTGTGCTCATCAATGAGCAGCTTCCTGACAAAAGCCTGAGATACTCCACCAGCAACAAACTGGTGGCACAGCTTTCCCAGAATATGAATTTCGTCATGGATCTCAGCGTAGGTGAGTTCATCGAACTCCATGCCAGAAGCAGAATGGTGGAGAACATTGAAGAAATGACCCAGCGCATCATTGATGCAGCCAATGATCTGGCCGGAGAGAAATTCAATCTGGAAACCCCGATCACAGGGCTCAGCGGAGGACAGTCAAGAGCACTCATGATCGCAGACACAGCCATTTTGAGCACATCTCCCATTGTCCTCATCGATGAGATCGAAAATGCCGGGATCGATCGTAAAAGGGCACTGAATCTTCTTGTCAGTGAAGAAAAAATCGTGCTCATGGCGACCCATGATCCGAGTCTTGCATTGATTGCAGACAAACGGATCATCATAAAGAATGGCGGAATTCATAAAGTCATGGAAACAAGAGCAGAAGAAAAATTGATTCTGTCAGAACTGGAAAAAATGGATCTGATCATCAGTAAAATGAGATCCAGTCTCAGAAATGGTGAAGTACTGAATAATAAAGATATTAAAGGAGAGGTATAGTAATTATGCATGAAGGATGTAGCGGAAGCTTTAAGAACGGAGAGGAAGTTGTAGCAAAGGTCAGACATATGGGGTTTTCTGAGCAGATGATGCCCATGCCCATGGAAATCAGCTGCGTGGAATGCGCAAAGGAATTTGAAATGAGTACCTTTGAAGACCAGTGTCCACATTGCGGTATGGTCTATGGAGTCACTCCATGCCATGCCTTCGATCCGGCAAACATCAAAGCAGCTGGAATCGGTTATTAATATAGAGTGAGAGGAAAGTCTGCAGAGAAATCTGTGGACTTTCTCATTTTCCGGCTGTGTTTCTTCTGGAAGGTTATTTATCTGAATCTGCAGCATTTTGTCCTCATTTGAACGGATATCTGATACACTATAGATAATATAGCAATCATTTTCACACAAGGAGGCGCCATGGCAAAGAATGGAAGTCATAAACTGAAAATATTGTATCTGATGAAAATGTTTCTGGAACAGACAGATGAAGAACACAGCATAGGCATTGCGGATATCATCAGAGAACTGGAAAATTACGGTATTTCTGCAGAGCGTAAATCCATCTATGCGGATATTGATACCCTTAAAGTGTTTGGTCTGGATATCAGCAAGAAAAAATCAAAGTCCACGGAATATTATCTTGCCAGCAGAGAGTTCGAGCTGCCTGAACTGAAGCTGCTGGTGGATGCGGTGCAGTGCTCGAAATTCGTGACCCATAAGAAAAGCAATGAGCTGATCAAGAAGATCGAGAGCCTGACGAGCAAGAAGCAGGCCATGATGCTGCAGAGACAGGTTTATGTGGCGAATCGCGCTAAATCCATCAATGAAAACATCTATTACAATGTAGACAAGCTCCATCAGGCTATTGCGGACAATAGAAAAGTCTCCTTTCAGTACTTTGACTACAATCTGGACAAAGAGAAAGTTTTCAGAAAAGACGGGGATAGATATGTCATCAGTCCGTATTCGTTATCCTGGGATGATGAGAATTATTACGTCATAGCCTATTATAAGAAACATGATAATTTTGTTCACTATAGAGTGGACCGCATGAGCAGTATCGAGCTCATGGATGAAATGAGAGACCTATTGAATGAAGACACGGTTTTCAATGTGGCGGAATATGCCAAACAGACCTTCAATATGTTCAATGGTGTGGATGAGGTGGTCTGGCTGGAGTTTGACAACGATCTGGTGAATCAGGTGCTGGATCGATTCGGTGCGGATATCAGCATCCAGAAGGAAACAGAAGAAACCTTTTCCATCAGGACAAGGGTCAAGGTGAGCAGCACGTTCTTTTCCTGGGTTGCGCAGTATGGAAAGAAAGCAAGAATCATGCAGCCGCAGCATGTACGGGATGAATTCACAGATTTTCTCGCTGAAATACTCAAACAGTACTAGAATTAGATATGAAAAGAAGGCATCTGGCAAGATGCCTTCTTTTCAGGTCTCAGCTGTTTCTTCTGTCATAGCGGATCTGGCCATTTACGATGGTCATCAGCACTTTGATGTCTTTGATCCTGTCTGCGGGGACATCGAAATAGGGCTCTTCAAGAATCACAAGATCCGCATAGTAGCCCGGCAGCAGGCTGCCTTTTCTGTTTTCTTCAAAACTCATATAGGCACTGTTTGCTGTGATGTTATCCAGTGCAGTGTATCTGTCCACAGCTTCTTTCATGTTGTATCCTTCCGGTGGGAAAAGACTTAGGTCCTGTCTGTTTACCGCGCAGTGCAGGTTTTCCATCACCTGGAAATTTTCTATGGGCGCATCACTGCTGTAGGCGACTCTTATGCCGATATTCTCCATAGTTCCGAAAGCATAGGAGGAATCAGCAAGACGTTTTCCTACACGATCTTCGACGATATGCAGATCATAATGGAGGAAGATGGGTTGTGCATAGACCAGAAGATTCAGTTTTCTGATTCGCTCAAGAAGATTCTGGTCCGTGATCTGAACATGAATCAGTCCATGTCTGTTCCTGTTGTCTTGAATCACTTTTTCATAGGCATCCAGCACGCGCTCCAGGGCACCATCTCCGATGACATGGATGGCTGTCTGGATTCCATGGTCTTCGGCGGTGCGGATCATGGACTCGAGAAGCTCCTGGGACATGGTGGGGATTCCACGGGTGGATGGGTCGTCTGCATAAGGCTTTCTGAGGTAGGCGGTCCGAGCGCCAAGGGAACCATCTGCAAACATCTTCAGCAGTCCATACTTCAGAAAGGGGCTTTCACTGCGGTCAAATCCCGATTCGAGTCTTTTGCTGAAGGTTTTCACATCCTTGGCGTAAACCTGATGATAGATTCGGATGGAGGGATTCTCTTCCGCATATCTTCTGTATGCCTCTTCCACCACTTGCGCTTCGGGGTTGTCCAGCCAGATATCATTGACCTGCGCAGAAGTGATTCCATAGGAGAGCGCTTTCTCTGCGGCTGCCCGTATGTGAAAAAGGGCACTGTCTATGGACTCTTCTTCATAAAGCACATCCAGAAGCCTTATGGCATTTTCTCTGAATATCCCATTGGGCAGACCATCGGAAGCCGCATCGATCTGTCCTCCTTCAATGGAAGGAAGCGGGGTGGAAAGGTTCAGCTTTTCCAGTGCCGCTGAATTCACCACAGCAAGATGAGAACAGGTTCTGGTGAATACGATGGGAATATCGCGAGATATCCGGTCAAGATCAGCTCTTGTGGGCAGTCTTTTTTCGGTGAAATAATCCTGATTGAAGCCTCTTCCGATGAGGGTATTCAGATTTTTCCCCTGTTTTTCCAGAAAGGCTTGGCTTCGGGTGATTATTTGCTCTATGGATGCGGATCCATAGAGGTTGACAGTGGACAGCGCCACGCCAGCCTGATAAAAATGAAGATGGGCATCATTGAAACCAGGGACAACGGTTTTTCCGTCAAGGTCCATGATTTCAGAAGGCTTAAGTGTATTTTCCTCCAGAAGCGCCTTGCTTCCGGAAGAAATGATATATCCGTTTTCCATATAAAGAGCATCCGTGAAGAGATTGCGCTTCTGGTAGATTTTTCCGTTTTTCAGCAGCAGTTTCATAATTCCTCCCTCTGATTCTGATTTTGTATGCATGATCACATGAAATTTCAGATTGAACAGCCTTATTTTATCATGAAATCAGATCTGTTTCAGAAAAACTTCTGATGATGAATCTGTACATAGACAGGTCAAATTTGTATCTGAAAGGGTATAGCTTTTCGACATCTATGGTATACTGGGAGTATCGTTAATTATCAGAAAGTGCGAATTATTTGGCATCTGGAGGACATATATGAAGAAAATAAATTATCCGCTTCTCATTGGCGGGATTGTGCTCATAGGACTTCTGTTTCTCTCCTATTTCCCCGAACTCTTCACTTCCAGAGATCCCATTCACGAGGAACCACCCAGATACATAGAATATCAAGAGGATGGGGAAATGGTGGAGGAGCTCTCTGTGAATCCCATGAGACCCAACAACATCAATCTTATGGGAACAGATGACGCGGGAAGAGACATCTATGCAAGGCTTGTATATGGAACGAGAAATACGTTGCGGCTGGGTTTTCTCATTGCACTCTTCCGGATGATTTTAGCATTGCCTTTGGGGATTCTGGCAGGAATGGGAAACAGAGCCGTCAGTGCAGTGATCAAATTCTTCAGCACATTCTTCAGTGCAGTACCGATGCTCATCTTCAGTTTTGTTCTGCTCAACTTCAACTACTTCTATAGAATGCAGATCGAGAAATCCATCTTCGCATTTGCCATAGTATTAACCATTGTGGGCTGGTCAAAGCTTGCTGGAATGCTGGAGGATGCTACCAGGAAGATCATGGACGAGGACTTCATTGAAGGAGAAATCGCCATCGGGAAGACGAAACTTCAGATTGTGCTTCAGAATGTGGTGCCTCATGTGATTCCAACTGGTGTCAGTCTGTTCTTCAAGGAAATGGCCATGGCGCTCTTTCTAGTGGCGCAGCTGGCGGTTCTGTATGTCTTTGTCGGTTCCACCAGAGAAGTGGGCGCCATGGCCTTCAGAGCGAACTACCGTATGGGGCTTGAACCGGAATGGGGTGGAATGCTCTCGAGAATCACAACGGATGTCATGAGATTTGAGGAAGTATGGTGGGTGTCCTTTTTTCCGGTACTGTTTTTTGCCGTGGCGATCATGGGCATCAATCTTCTGGGGGAAGGGCTCAGAATGGAGTTTCAGAAAAGAGACTCCAGAGTCATCAGCATCATCAGAAAGACCTTTGCTATGCTGTCGCCTAGACTTTTTTATCTGCAGCTGAAGGAGTTTCCTAAATACTACAGACCGATTCTTCTGAAGACAGGTACAGCAGTCCTGATTCTTGTATACATATTTGTACCGAGATATTCAAGTGAGATCCCTTTTCAGACGGAAAAGGCGCTGGAACAGCTGCATGTTCTGACAGATTCTTCTTTTGAGGGAAGAGTCAGCGGAACGGAAGGCGGGTATGAAGCGGGCAATCATATCATCGATACCATGCAGTCCTACGGATATGACGTAAAAACACTGGATATCAGTTACTATCTTGAGCAGAATGAGACCGTGGAAAATCTGAAAGTCATGGCACCCATGGTGGTGAAGGAAGGAGAAATCAGAATCACAGAAGAATCTGGAGAAGTGAAGACATTCAGACTTCATGAGGATTTCACCATCTTCTCATTAAACAGACAGGAGCTCATAGAGGCAGAGGGGCAGGATTTTCATTATAAAGGAACTGCTGCAGATCGATCCCATCTCGCAGATGTTTCCATGGAGACCGAAGTGTTTCCCATAGCAGAGAGGTATGTCAGAGAGCTGCTCAGTTCCAACGGATCCCCTTTCAGTGAGAATAATATGAGAGGAAGAAATTCTTTTGAATCAGATGAAGTGGAGCGGGAATTCAGACTCCAGTTCATGCTGTTTGACGAATACGAATCCAGAACCAATGCACACCTGCATAAATCTCATACAATTTTTCCCTTCAAAGAACTCAGAGAACTGCTTGAAAGAGGGTATGCGGAGATGGAGGTCTCCTTCAGCTATCCTGAACTTCCTGAATACGAAGGAAGAGTCATCGAAGCGTTCCTTCCAGGAAAAGGCCTGTCAGCTGAGAATCCTGGAGAAACCATCGTCATCGGAGCAGGCTATGATGGGGTACACGAAAATGCAGGTTCCTCATCAGTGATTTCTGCAACACCAGGTGCAACAGCACTGGAACTGGCAAGAGAAGTAGCAGCCCTGGAAGAGCCGCTAACAAGATCTCTAACTTTTGTTTTCTGGGACAACCAGATGGAAGTGAAGAAAATCACCATGGAAGAAGGATCAGAGTACTATCACAGGGAAGCCATGAAGACCATCGATATGGTTGTGACCGGAGGGTACTACTATTATGAAATCGGACATGCAGGCATAGGAAAAGACAGAGAGCTTTCATTGGTCACATTTCCTGCTCAGGGTGGGCGAAAACCATCCTATCTCATCGGGACACAGATGGAAAAGCTTCTGAAGGATATGAAAATGCCATACAGAAGATTTCAGAGCATCTACGCAAACACCACCAGCAGTTCCAGTCTGGGTGTCTTTGATATGGTCACAAGATCTGCTCTGGATATGAGGCTGAACGCCTTTTTCACAGTGGGGATCGGGCAGGCTCATGTCAGTGAAATGTGGACGGACAAGGATGTTCTATCGAATCTGAACAGGGAAAGACTGGAGAGCATCGGACAGGTGATGCTGGATAATCTCACCATGAATCCCTATCTGATGGAAGATGCGCCGAAGAAGGAGTAATGATGTATGATCGAGGTTAAAAATTTAAAGAAGCATTTCATCGCAAAAAACAGTATGCTGGGGGATGAGAAGGAACTGGTTCATGCAGTCAATGGAATCGATTTTCAGATTCATCAGGGAAAAACGCTGGGACTGGTCGGCGAATCCGGAAGTGGTAAATCCACCACAGGAAGGCTGGTTCTGAGACTGCTTGAGCCTTCCTCGGGATCCATCTATCTGGATGGCAGAGACATCAGCACCATATCAAGCAGGGACTTCCGTAAACTCAGAAAAGAGCTTCAAATGGTTTTTCAGAATCCGTACTCGGCATTGGACTACAAAATGACCATTGAAGACATTCTTGTTCAGCCCCTTCAGATTCATAAAATCGTCCAGCCCCTGGAATACAGGAAAGAGGTCTACAGACTGCTGGATCTGGTAGGACTTGATAAGGCATCAGCCAGGAAATTCCCCCATGAATTCAGTGGAGGGCAGAGACAGAGAATAGGCATCGCCAGGGCCTTATCCACGAAACCGCGATTCATCGTCTGTGATGAACCGGTGTCCGCTCTGGATGTGTCCGTCCAGTCTCAGATTCTCAATCTGACCATGGATCTGCAGAAGGAATTTGGACTGTCCTATCTCTTCATTGCCCATGATCTTCATGTGATCAGACATGTGAGTGATGATGTTGCGGTGATGTATCTTGGAAAGATTGTGGAGAACGGAACAGCAGAAAAGATATTCGGAAGTCCCAGTCATCCCTACACGAAAGCGCTTCTTGCCGCAGTACCAGGTCAGAAGGAAAGAGTATCAGAAGATAGAAGAAGGCTTCATGGTGAGATACCGAGTGCGATCAGACTACCTGCAGGTTGTGCTTTTCACACACGCTGTCCTTATGCGATGAAAATATGCAGCGAGGAAATACCGATACTCAAAAATCACGAAGGACGAGAGGTTGCATGCCATCTGTATTGAAGATACGTGCTCTTTGGAGGTGAAAAATGAATCCGAGAACCAGGAAACTAATAAAAATCATTCTAGGAAATCTGCTTCTTCTTGCATCGGTCATCGTAGGTGTACTCCTGATCACCGGTGTACCCATTGATTTTGATATCATCTATGAAAAGGGCAGATACAGACCGAATATGTCCTGGGAAATCATCATGGAAGGGATCAGAGAGAACTTCAGGTATGTATTTTCCGGCGAAGTGAAGGATCTGGTCATTCTCGACGGTACCGTAGGGGAACTCTTTGCGATATCAGCCAGACGTAGCGGGATCGTTCTTCTGTTTGGGATTCTGCTTGCGGTGCTGATTGGGATACCTAAGGGAATTCTTGACAGCAGAAAAAGAGACCGTATCGGAACATTCAAGATGCTTCAGTCTCTGGTACCGTTGTCGGTGCCGGATATACTGACCATAGGACTCGTTCAGATGCTGGCACTTTATCTTTTTAAAAGTGGAATTCCCTTTTTCGGGATCGGTCCCATTGAGTTCAAGGGTGACCAGTACTGGTATAATGCCATCTATCCCATCATTTCCATCTCCATACTCCCTGCAGCCTATATTGCGAGAACCACCGCTACAGCCATTGAGGAAGGATTCGCAAAGCCCTATATTCTGGCTGCGCGTGGGAAAGGCTGTTCCAGGTTCCGAATCATCAGAAACCATCTGATGAAAAGTGTGGTTTATGAGGTGCTCTCAGTTTTCCCGACGATCCTTGCGCTGATATTTTCCAGTCTGATCATTGTGGAAAGACTCTTTTACTATAGAGGAATCGGATACCATATGATTGATTTCTATACATCCACAAGAATCGATGCCTTTGCAGGCAGTATGGCTTTCAGCTATTTCATGACCATCATGGCAGTGGTGTACTTCCTGATTCTTCTGGTATTCAATGTACTGAAAGATGTGGTGATTCCTCAGGTGAAATCCTGATGGCAAAAGTGCAGATAGACAAATACAGGAGGGATAAGTGATGCCGTTATTAAGCGTACACAATATAAAAACATACTTTTATCTGGATGGGCTGGAACTTCCTGCTGTTGATGATGTGAGTTTCACTCTGGAAGAAAACAGGACCCTGGCGGTGATCGGTGAATCAGGCAGTGGGAAAAGCGTCCTTGTCCTGAGTATCATGAAGCTGGTGGATTATCCGGGGAAAATCATAGAAGGTGAAGCAATCTACAGCGGCAGTGTAAAGGGAAATCTTCTGATGATGAAAGAGAGACAGATGCAGAAAATCAGAGGGAATGAGATCGCCATGATCTACCAGGACCCCATGTCCACCTTGAATCCGCTGATTCCGGTGGGAAAACAGATCGAGGAAGCGCTATACATCCATAAGAAAGGAAAAAAGCAGGAAATCAGACTGAGAGCGATGCAGCTGATGACAGAAGTGGGCATTCCTGATGCGGAAAAAAGGTATCATGATCTGCCGAAGCAGTTCAGTGGAGGAATGCGCCAGAGAATCATGATCGCCATGGCCATTGCCTGCAAGCCAAAGATACTGATCGCGGATGAGCCGACTACAGCTCTGGATGTGACCATACAGGCGGAAATTCTGGATCTCCTGAAGAAACTTCAGGATGAGAACCAGATGTCCATCATTCTGAATACCCATGATCTGGGTGTGGTGGAAGACATGGCGCATGATGTCTGCGTGATGTATTGCGGAAAGATCATGGAAAAAGCACCCAAGGAAGAGCTCTTCAGCCATCCGATGAATCCCTATACCATAGGTCTCATA
>RZYZ01000227.1 GCA_009930125.1 Clostridia bacterium
GGATTTGTGTTCTCAGCAATTTTTGGGTACGCACTTATCCAGTACGCATGTAGGCAGTATGGGAGGACTCATGGCGTTGAAACGCGGGGAAGCACACGTAGCACCGATCCACCTTCTGGATGAAAATACAGGAGTATACAACGACAGCTATGTAAGAAATCTGTTTCGGGAGAAAATCGCTATCGTGACGGGAGTATCCAGAATTCAGGGAATTATGGTGAAAAAGGGAAATCCATGTGGAATCAGGGATATTCATGATTTGAAAAAGGTCAGATTCGTCAATCGTCAGCGGGGAGCCGGGACGCGCCTGTTATTTGACTACCTGTTAAAGAAAGAAACGATTGCAACGGACGAGATAAATGGATATGACAGAGAGGCTTCTACTCATATGGCGGTAGCAGCGCTGGTTGCGAGTGACAGCGCAGATGCGGGAATGGGCGTTTATTCCGCGGCAAAGGCGATGGACCTTGATTTTATTCCGGTTGGAAATGAATGGTACGAATTCGCAATCCCGGAACGGTTCCTTTTGCTGCCGCATGTTCAGGCATTTTTGGAAGTGCTGCGAGGAGAAGCATTTAAAGAGAAAGTGAATCTTCTCGGTGGCTATGGAACAGAGCGGATAGGAGAAGTCAGATGGATTGGACTGGAAGAATAAAGGCACTGCATTGTATTCCGCAAAAAAGGCATGCGGCGCTAAGCCTGGAAACATGTAGTGTAACGATAGAAGAAGGGCTGAAGGGAGATTACCATTGTGCGGAAGGCGATACCGACCTGATTCTCTGGTCAGCAGAGATAAGAGAGCAGCTGGAAGCAGAGCATTTTTCCGGAATCTGCTTTGGACGGTTTCAGGAACATATTTCTGTGGAAGGAATGGAACTTTCTGCGCTTCGGGCAGGCGATATTTTGCGCGCAGGAGAAGCGCGGTTAAAAGTATCCGAACGAAGAAAGAAATGCCATCCGGATATCTGCGAGGTGGAAAATAAAAAAGACTGCCTGATGAAGAGAGAGTGTGTGTACGTGCGAATCATAGCACCCGGAGAGCTGACAGTCGGCATGAAGATAGAGAAAGAAGAGGTATCTTAGATGGAATTTAATCATTTTGATGAAAATGGGAATGCGGTAATGGTAGATGTCACAGAAAAAAGTGTGACGAGCCGGACAGCGATTGCGGAAGGTTCCATTCAGGTGTCGCAGGAAATCCTGGAGGCAGTGCAGAATCATCAGGTGAAAAAAGGGGATGTGCTTGGCGTTGCAAGGGTTGCAGGAATCATGGCGGTCAAGCAGACCTCCAGCATTATTCCCATGTGTCATCCGCTGATGATCGGAAAGTGTTCTATTGATTTTGAAGTGCTACCGGAGGAAAGGCGGATCAAAGCCATCTGTACAGCGAAAGTAGAGGGAAAGACGGGAGTAGAAATGGAAGCGCTGCACGGTGTCAGCGCAGCGCTCCTCACTATTTACGATATGTGCAAAGCCATTGATAAGAAAATGGTGATAAACAACATCCATTTAGTTGAAAAGAAGGGTGGAAAAAGCGGCGACTTCTATTTCTGACCACATTCAGATGCTGTGCCTTTGAGAATCTGTAATCCATGATCCAGGGAAGGAAGGATGCAGGCGAGACTTTCGCGTACCGCTTTTGGACTTCCCGGGAGATTGATGATGAGTGTTCCGCCACGGATGACAGAGGCACCGCGACTTAGCATGGCACGGTTCGTAAACTGTGCAGAGTACGCGCGAATCGCTTCTGAGATACCGGGAGCCATTCGATGAGCCACGGCAATCGTTGCTTCCGGTGTGCAGTCTCTCATGGAAAAGCCGGTACCGCCGGTCGTAAGAACGAGATCTGCTTTTGTCTTATCGCAAAGATGAATCAGAGTCTTTTCAATTAGTGGCTGATCATCAGGAATCATTCGCTGGTCAATGACCAGATAATTCTCTTTCTCTACAATTTCCCGGATCAACGGACCACTCTTATCTTCGCGGTCTCCGGCTGCGCCTTTATCGCTGAGCGTCAGAACGGCGACTTTGAAACGATCTTTCTGATCGATGATCTTCATCTCATCCCCAACATGAATCGTGCCACCTTGAATAACTTTCGCAAATACACCTTCGCGCGGCATGATGCATTCTCCCATGATCTTGTAGATTTCACAGTGGGAATGACATTCCTTTCCAATCTGCGTCATTTCCAGAATAACGTCATTACACTGGAAGACAGTTCCGACCGGAAGATGGCGGAAATCGAATTCATCTACAATCAGATTTTCTCCAAAGGCACCATCGATTACCGAAGCACCTCGCTGTTTAAAAGCTTCAAGGCTGTCGAAAGAGAGCAGACTGACCTGACGGTGCCATTTTCCAGCATGAGCATCCTGCTCAATACCGTAATCAGTCACAAAGACAGCTTCTTCAATACGGTGCTTTTGTACCCCTTTTTTTTCACTGATACAGATTGCTTTTACGATTCCCATGACGTTATCCTCCTATTTGAGACATTTTTTTTAATTCTTCAATTCCCTCAGTTGCATTATGGTGAAACTGGTGTTCCTGTGGTTTGTGGAAAATGGCATCCTTCATCGCCTGGATGACTTCTGATTCAGAAGCCTGGTTGCGAATCAGGGTCTTCAAATCCAATGAATTCTTGTAATAGAGACAGAGCTTGAGCATACCATCAGAAGTCAGGCGGATGCGGTTGCACTGGCTGCAGAATTTGCCGTGGATTGCATCAATAAAACCGATGCTTCCCTGAAAATCCGGTATAGATACATAAGTGGCAGGTCCATTTCCATGAAAGGTGGTGCTTTCTTCTAAAGATGGATGGAGATCTCGCAGGAGTGGCAGAAGCATGCTCCTGTCATACCCCTGAAATCCTTTTCCGTATCCAATGGGCATGATTTCAATAAAACGGACATCGCAGCAGTAATTCTTTGCAAGAAGGCAGAGGTCTGCAAATTCCATATCATTGATGCCTTTCAACAGAACGGTATTGATCTTCGTGCGAATACCTGAGGCCTGGCAGGCAAGGAATGCACTCCATACCTTATGAAAATCATCCCGTCTAGTGATGCGTGAAAAGGTTTCTGGATTCTGTGTATCGAGGCTGATATTGACACCGTCGATACCAATCCGGACCAGATCGGGGAGCGCGTCTTCCAATAACACTCCATTCGTAGTAAGGGTTACCTGTTCTACTCCTGGAAGCGTCTTTAAGCGCTCAAGAAAGAAAAGGTAACCCTTTCGAACGAGAGGTTCACCACCGGTGATTTTAAACTTCGTGATACCAAGTGATACTGCGTAACGGGCGATATCCAGAATTTCTTCAAATCGAAGAATTTCGGCATGTCCGATAGAAGGAAGATCTTCGGGTGTGCAGTACTGACAACGCAGATTACAACGGTCGGTAATCGATATCCGCATGTAATCTATATTTCTTCCGTAAGAGTCAAGCATAGGTATGTTTCCCTCTTTTCATATGATAACTACATTATATCAGATGCGAACATACAGAACAACACCTGACAGGGAAGAAAGATGGAAAAATAGTAACTGTTCAGAACTCCATTAGTTAAAGATGATATCGGAATTCCCTAAAAGGGCTTCTCTGATTGCTGTAAAAGCATTTATTCCATGCTTATGAGC
>RZYZ01000228.1 GCA_009930125.1 Clostridia bacterium
TTGCTATTTTCTTGAAATAGTCGAATTATAGATATGAAATAATATCTTATAACACACAAACTATTTACCGTTCTGGTAAATCTCTGAATTAATTCCATATTCTATACTAAGGATTTTAAAATGTCAAAATATTATTTATCCGCATGGAATGCGGAACAGGCAAATTCCGGAAGAACCGCAGACTTTACAAGTACTCAAACACTCTGTCTGACAAGTTGTTTGAGGAAAGGAATCTGTTAATCAAAATACGGACTCAACGCTTTTTCCAGAATTTCCTTCCAGCAGGGTTCTTTGATCCTACTCAGAGAAAAAATCTTCTCCAGTTCCTCCATGGTTGGCTTGAAGTCCAGAAGATTCAGATCTCTGATACGCCATAGCAGCACTTCAGGATTCTTCATGAGCAGGTCACCAAGAATATTTTCCTTACTTATTATAATATGCCCTCCCATTTCAATGAGAAGATTGGTACCGGCTCCCCCTTCAAAATACATCTCATGAGGGATCGCATGGACAGGTCTGTTGAGCTCTTCGCCATAGGAAGCCGTGTGCAGAGACCCGCTCTTCTTCGCCGCTTCCGTCACGATGATATCATCAGAAAGCGCCGCAATGATGCGGTTTCTCATGGGAAATGTCCATTTTTTCGGAGAAAATCCTCTGGGATACTCCGAAAGAAGCAGCCCTTCCTGTCTGATTCTGGAGAACATATCTCTGTTCTCTTTAGGATAGCTTATATCCAGACCGCAGCCGAGAACACAGACGGTTTTCCCACCTTCATCAAGCACCGTCTTATGCGCAGCTGTATCAATGCCTCTTGCTCCGCCGCTGATGATCACAAATCCCGTCCTTGCGAAAGACCTCGCCAGATCCATGGTGACTCTGCGTCCATATCCGCTGCAGTTTCTGGCACCTACGATGCCGATGGAGGGCCTTCTGAGCAGCTTCAGGTCTCCCTCATAATATAGTGCAAGGGGCGGCCACTCCATATCATAAAGCTTCTCCGGATAGTCTTCATCCCCTATAAGTGTATAGTGTCTGTTCTCATCTGCCATCTTCGCAATAGCTCTCTTCTCCTTCGCATCATAGCTTGTGCGCTTCATCATCATAGACCGGTGACATATTTTATATTCAGAGGCATGAAACACTGCCATAAGTCTGACTTCACGATCGATACTTTCATACATTATCTTATTGCACATAAAAACCTCCAGTGCCATGCACTATTTCTCATAGCTACATTATTCACTGGAGGCCGATTATTAATCAGATATCATTCCACGTAACGATTCTATTCCTCTGATACGAAGTTCCGAATAAAACTCATTCTATGGACTGGAGTGGCACCTTTTCTTTTCAGTGCTTCGATATGATCCGGACTTGCATAGCCCGCATTATGGTCAAATCCGTAATCCGGATAATAGACTGAAAGCCTTTCCATCAGTTTATCCCTGTGCACCTTGGCGATGATGGAAGCGCAGGCAATGGAAGCGCTTAGTGTATCCCCCTTGACGAGAGAAATATTGGCACCTGCATAGTCCTTCACCTTGTATCCATCCGAAAGAACCAGTTCCGGAATGATGGAAAGACTTCGGATCGAACCTCTGAAAACCTCATGATTGCAGTAAGAAATGCCAAGACGGTCTATGTCGAGATTACTCATCTCATAAATGCCATAAGCCAGAGCTTTCTCTCGGATGAGCACATCCAGCTCTTCTCTCCTCTTCTTGGACAACTTCTTGGAATCATTGATGCCCAGAATGAGATTCTCCAGTGCAGAGTCCGGCTTCAAAATGACCGCCGCTGCAACGATGGGTCCAGCCAGAGGCCCTCTTCCGACTTCATCCACCCCGCACACCACTTTCTTGTAGGATAGATCGTGATCATAAAGCGCCTTGACCCTCTGTATTTCCGTCTCTTTCTTCAGGTATTCACATTCCAGGTACTCCGCCAGAGCCTGAACACTTTTCCTCTTATCCATGCGCAGCATTTTCAGGCAGTTTTCCTTCTCCCTGAAAATCTCTTCTCTGTTCTCTTTCACATAGGCTCTGATTTCAGGGACACTCCCCGTCAGGATCTTTTCAATCATTGGAAACCTCCGGCCATTCCAGTGAGATTTTTCCAAGCTTTGCGCTTCTGAACTCATCCAGAATCATCACAGCCACACGCTGATAGTCGATTTCCCCGCCTTTAATTATGCAGCCTCTTTTTCTTGCGATGTTATCCATGTTCTCCAGTGGATCCTCCGAGAATTCTTCCAGAGCGTATCTTTCGATGAGCCGCTCCTTATAGTGATGGGACAGTCTTTCGATGAGCCTTAAGGCCAGCGTTTCCGTGTCCATGATTTCATCCTTGATCGCACCAGTGAAAGCAAGATTGAGAGAAGTCTCCTCTTCAAACTTGGGCCAGAGAATACCCGGTGTATCCAGAAGCTCTATGCCTTCCTTTGTCTTGATCCACTGTTTGTTCTTTGTGACGCCAGGTCTGTTTCCTACTTTTGCAATGGCATTTTTCGCCATGCGGTTGATGAAGGAGCTCTTTCCCACATTGGGAATACCCACCACCATGGCGCGAATGGTATAGTTGACAATGCCTCTTTCCTTGTTTCTTGCAATCTTATTCTTCAGCAGCTCATTGAGCGCAGGCTTGATGGCATTGAGTCCTTTTCCTGTAAGTGCATTCACTTCCAGCACCAGCGTATTCTCATTTTCCAGGCTTTTCTTCCAGCGCCTTGTGACCTGGTCTTCGGCCATATCCGCTTTATTGAGCAGAATGATTCTAGGCTTGTCTCCCACGATTTTATCAATCTCAGGGTTCTGCGAAGAAGCAACAATTCTTGCATCTCGTATTTCTATGACCGCATCCACCAGTTTCAGGTTTGCTGTGATTTCTCTTCTGGTTTTGACCATATGGCCAGGAAACCAGTTTATCTTTTTCATATCCATCTCGTACACTTCCTTCCTGTTGTAACATCGATCTGTTATCACTTATCAGCTGCTTTGTCTGGTCTGTCTCTTTCTCTACTGCAGGACAGTTTTTCTTCCCTATCATTATACAGTCAAGTGCAGAAATTGCCTAGAAACAGGATCGCTTTTTCAGCTTATAAAACAAAAAAGAGACCGAAGCCTCTTTTTCATCATCTTATCTAGCGTTCTTAACCTTAGCAGCCTTACCGACTCTGTCTCTAAGATAGAACAGCTTAGCTCTTCTTACTCTACCTCTTCTGACAACTTCAAGCTTGTCTACGGATGGTGAATTTACTGGGAAAGTTCTTTCTACGCCAACACCATATGCAAGTCTTCTTACAGTGAAGTTTTCTCTGACTCCACCGTTCTGAATCTTGATTACTGCGCCTTCGAATACCTGGATTCTTTCCTTTTCGCCTTCTTTGATTCTAACGTGTACCTTAACGGTATCTCCCACGTTAAATTCTGGTAATGCAGATTCTCTGATCTGCTCAGCTTCAATAGCTCTGATTAATTCGTTCATAGTGCATTCCCTCCTATAGATAAATTGACGTTCATACAGAATCTTATATTCCCAGTGGAACGCCCGTACTAGCACAAACTATATTTTAGCACAACAAATGCTCCGAGTACAAGTGGAATCTTCTACTTTTCTTCCATT
>RZYZ01000019.1 GCA_009930125.1 Clostridia bacterium
GGTCTGTCAGGACAGAGAGTGCGGCTTCAGAAAAACCTTAAGCAGCCAGTCCAATGCCCGATGTCCTGAATGCAAGAAGAAGATGGAGCTTGTGGGTGAAGGAGAAGGAAAGTATTTCAAGTGCAAGTGCGGCTACAGAGAAAAGCTCACAGCCTTCCAGGCAAGAAGAGAAAAGGAAGGCACAGCCATGAGAAAGGGTGAAGTGAAGCAGTATCTTAATAAGATCAACAAGGAAAATGATGAACCGCTGAACTCTGCCTTAAGTGATGCGCTGAAGGATCTGTTCAAATAGGTTCTGTAGTAAAGTGAATCTTGAATTAGCGCTTAATTCGATGAAATTAAGATATTTTAGATAGATTGATGTCAAAAGGCGAAATAAAGAGCCACTCTAAAAGAGCAGCTCTTTATTTTGCCTTAAACAAGAATATTAATAAAGAAATAGTTGATTTGATCAACTAAATTAAACTCAATACTAGGGACATTATTGGGGATTTTATTAAGGAAATTACATAATTGAACCATAATAGGGTTTTGATCTACAGATACAAATTAGCAATCTCTCTTTTTCTGAATATATAATATCTATTTTAAATCACCGCTACGAAATATTAAGAGCCTCTATAGAAGTGTTGTTTTTGAAGAAGTATTGAATTTGTACATTATTTTCTCTTTATTTTTTTCACTGTAAATACAATAAGTGATATAAATAATCCTAAAACTATAACAATGAGCGTAAATGCAGCTAAGTCAAATCTTTCCATAAAATTCTCCTTTAAAAAGCATATAAATCAAAACTACCAGATGGTGTTTTGAAAAGGGCATAAGCATTAGTATATGTGTACGAAACTAACATTCCAGAATACTCTATAGTCCTATCCATTGAATAACTCGAAGTATCATCCTCATTATCAGATATTGAACCGTTATATACTATTCCAAATCCGCTACCTCCAACTAATCCATAAGCAACATTCGTTACAGTAAGTTTAATATTTTGGGCTTTAGTTGTTCCTATTACATAAGCGGCTACATTGCCTCTGTAACTATGGTTCAGGCTATTTATTTTAGTGTTTGAATATAATGTTCCATGGAACCTCACCTGAAGACCATTAGATGCTTTATATTTGTTGAAATATTCACTTCCGTCTATATTTTGTACGGTTGGAATATCGGATTTCGTATCATATAAAGAGGCATATGCTCGTATAAATTCAGAATCTTCTTTAGAAAAAGGTTCATTTACCACGTAGGATGAATTGATTTCTTCAAATCTTTCATGAATTTGGTCTTAATATAAATTTTTATTAACCTCATAATTGATTTCATTTAGAGGGATAGGATCTATTTGTTTGTTTTGAACGTTTCCAGCATAAACAAAATTGTTTTTAATAGATAAAACTAGTATAAACATTATTACCAGTGATAGTAGTCTGAAATATTTTTTCATTAATTTCTCCTTTTAAATCCACCGATACTACAAACAACTTACATTGACTTTTTCTTGTAAAAACATCTCCTCTCATTAAACTTTAAATAGCAATATTTTTAGTTAGTGCATTGCTATTTATTTATCAATTTAACTACATCAGGTTAGGCCACAGATGTCTAAATAGAATTATTGCTTTGATAACTCATCTACTTTCATCAGTCTATAAACAAACAGTGTGTAAACTGATATTATTAACAAATTAATAGTATCATGTAAATAATACAGCAAACCCCGAACTTCTTCGGGATTTGAGGCTTTTTTTAAGGAAAAAAACAATATTTGGCATAATTGTATAAAAGATAAGAGTGTGAAGAGGGGAATTGCTGGAAAAATAATATTTTAAATATAGATTTTTGATAATAAGATATAATTTTTATATTTATTATAAGTGATTTTTATTTATATTCATTATCAAAATCAGAAGTTTTTACTCTCATATACTCAACAGCTTTTTTTCTCGCATTTTCATACATTGTTCTAATATCTCGCTGCCTTTCTTTTGGAACAAGTTCTACCAATGCTTGTGCATTTAAAAAAGTAGACGTTGCACTCATATGACCTGCTTTACTCGAAATACTGGCTAATCTTTCAATATGGGGTTTCATTACAGCATCCAATTGTTGTCTAACGACACTGGCTACTAAGTCAAGATTTTCTTCCGCTAACTTTTCCTGTAGTCCTTGATCTATAAATTCTCTAAGTAATTCGGTCACCATTATTCCTCTTTTATGAGCAAGATTTTTGATTTTTTTGTAGTCATCATCTGTCACTCTTAAATGAATTTGTATGCCTGTGAGATACTCACCTTATCCTGCCCTCTCTCAAAAACACTAATATTTCCACCTAATCCATAAAAAATCGCACAATAAAAAATTACTGAAATATATTCATTTCCCAATGCAAGTAATAATATGATGCATAGATGAAGGATGCTGTAGGAGGATGAATTTGGAAAAGAAAAGAATACTGCTGATGCGTTTACTGATAGTATTTCTGGTGGCTTCTGTAGGTTTTTCCATCTATCAGGGCTATAAGTTAAGGGTATATGAAAGAGAACTGACACGCGTTGTAGAAAACCACCTGCAGATCTTTGCTGCCAATGCAGGACAGGTGGAAGATAAGAGGATCTATGCGGAGCAGTTTGCGAATCTCACCGCTGCGCAGGAAGCCTATATCGTATTAAGTGAAAAGAGCGCTTATGACGAAAGGGAGTGGGAAGAGAGCCTGCCCGGACTGATCATAAGACTGAAGCAGGTCATGGTCAATGATGAGGAAAAATTCAGGGAAGCGTTTTCTGAAACGGGCGTAAGAAGGCTGATGTTTGATATTTCAGATGACTTTGAAGATCACGAATCCATCAGAAAAGTGTATGAACTTCTGAACTGATGAATCGGAACAGTAACAAAATAGTGATATACGAAAAAAGGAGCTTATCAGATGATAGGCTCCTTTTTGGTATAAGCAGATGATGAAACAGATGCGCTAGAGCCATCTGCTTTTTTCTAGATAACTTACGGCATACTCGGCATAAAGCAGCGCACCGTTTATGAGCGCATCCTCATCGATGTCGAAGTGGTCATTGTGATGGGCAAGATCCGTCTTCTTCTCTTTGTTTCCGGATCCGATGAAGGCGAAGCAGCCAGGCTTCTTTTCCAGGTAGAAGGCAAAGTCTTCTCCACCAGTGGTCTTTTCCATAAGGACGACATTTTCTTCCCCCATGATCTTTTCTGCAGCTTCCCGGGCGATTTCTGAGGAGGTTTCCTCATTATGCACCGGAGGCAGATTATGAATGTAGGTCAGCTCTGCTTCTGCGCCGTAGAGAGAGGCCGTATGCTCCATGACTCTTCTTACAGAGCCTTCAATGGTGTCTCCGATCTCTTTTCTGAAATACCTGACCGTGCCTTCCAGCTCTGCCTCGCCGGAAATGACGTTGAAGGCAGTACCACTGTGAATGGAACCCACAGAGACCACAAGGGGGTCCAGAGGGCTGTATTCCCGGCTCACAATGGTCTGGAAGTTCATGACCATGGCAGAAGCCACCACCACGGCATCCACCGTCTGATGGGGCATGGAGCCGTGTCCTGAGAGTCCTTTGATGCTGATTCTGAACCGGTCCGTGGCGGCCATTCGCTCTCCTGCTTCCACGGAGACCTTTCCTGTGGGCAGGCCAGACCAGATATGGGCACCGAAGATGTTGTCGGTTTTTTCGTACCAGTCGCCTGTCTCAATCAGAATTTTTGCACCCAGTCCGATCTCTTCTGCAGGCTGAAAAAGAAGATGGACGGTGCCGTGAATCTCATCTTGTGAATCCATTAGCATCTTTGCAGCCGTAAGTAGAATGGACATATGGGCGTCATGGCCGCAGGCATGCATTCTTCCTTCTGACTGGGACCTGTAGGGGACATCATTTTTCTGAGTGATCTTCAGGGCATCCATATCGCTTCGAAGGGCGACGGTTTTTCCCGGATGTTTCCCTTCTATGGTGGCGATGAGCCCCGTGGGATTTGCCTTGATGTAGGTAATTCCAAGCTTATCCAGCTCTTGGGCGATGAAGGCTGTAGTCTCCACCTCTTCCATACTCAGTTCCGGATGCTGATGAAGATATCTTCGTAGGGATACGATCTCGTCTTTGTAGCGTTCTTTCAGGACTTTTCTATCCAGCATGTTGTGCCTCCAATATACTCTATTTTCAGACTATTCTAAAGGAAGCTGGATAGCCTGTCAATGAACTTCTAAACAGATTATGAAGACATGTATACAAAACATGAATTTACAGCCTTTCCCCTTGAAGAATATACCCCCTAGTGGTATATTGAGGCTAAGAAAATAAACTTTGGAGGAAATGAAATGATTGTATATGAAAAGAAGACGGAAAAGAGTTTCGATGTAGCGCTTGAGGATCTCAAGAAGGCACTGGCGGAGCGTAAGTTCGGCGTCCTTTGGGAGATGAACTTCAAGGATAAGCTTCAGGAAAAGGGACTGGATTTCAATAAGAATTTCAAAGTCATGGAAGTATGCAATCCACCTAAAGCAAAGGTGGTTCTGGATCGGCATCTGGAAGCAGGCTATATGCTGCCCTGCAAGATGGTGGTTTACGAGAAGGAAGACGGTGTCCGGATCGGCATGATGAAGCCTACAAGCCTTGCCGGGATCATGGAAGGTATGGAGCTGGATGATGTGGCCATGGAAGTGGAAGAGATTCTTACGGAAGCCATTGAAGCTGCTATATAGGAAAGCATTCTTCTCCTCAAAATGAACTGTAAAGAGAAAAAAGGAAGTCAGAAGCGATTAATCAGCTTCTGACTTCCTTTTTATCGGGGAAATATATATAAATGTGTGGAAAACTAGGATGCTTTCCTCTGAATGGAAGGGCCGGGTGAGCGCTTCCTGTTCTCCATGATGTAGATATCGGAAATGGTGTTCACCGGACAAATGGTGCACCATGTTCTCGGCTTATATAGATAGGACAGGGAAAGCCCTATAAGTGTAGTTGTCATCATCATGGAAAACATGCGGAAAGCAAAATGAGTGATCCACACAGGTATACCACTTAGGGTAATCAGCTGCGGGAATGCAACCGGGATGGGTAGTATGATCAGAAATCTCGGAATGAGCATAGGTGCCATGTTGCCCAGTGCCACCTGAAGGGTGGACATTAGGGCAATCATCAGACTGATTCCGAAATAGATCAGGACCACATTCTTGACATTTCCTTTGATGAAGGACATGGGGGTAACCTTGCCTTTCTTCTTTCTCTTTTTTCCTAAGGTCATGTACAGATTCGATCTTGGACAGTATCCCTGACACCAGGTTTTCTTCTTGTCTCGCTGAAGAAGAACCATGGGAATGGTCATACAGATGACGCCAAGTATCGCAAAATGGATGTTTACAAAGGACAGGCCGAAGAAGGCCAGGGTGATCAGATATAAATATTTATGATTTTTCACGTGTTACCTCACTGATGCATTTTTCTTTTGTTTATTGTTTTATGTTGGACTTTATCTTAAAAAGTAGAACCAAGCAGGGTACCCACTACGGATCCGTATAGAATGGAACGCCATGGGTTAGAGGATATGGGGCAGGTTCCATCGCAACCGATGAAATAATAGTAGAGATAACCTGCAAGTCCTCCGATGACGATGCCAAGGGCAATCTTCATGATTCTCTTTCTCCTTCTGGTTTCTTTTGAAACGGTTATATTTTCCATAGTATCTCCTTCTCTGTAGATGAAGAAAAGGATGGCTTATTGTCATCCTTGTTTCCTCATGTATTTAAGGGAAGTGTATCTGTTATCGTATTATGCGATGCTTTCTATAGTGTTCAGGAATTCCTGGATTGGCTGGTTTCCAAGCAGATCATGTTCATCGTTGATGACGATCTTTGGCACACCGGATACGTTGTGCTTCATGGACAGTTCGCCGAAGGTTTCTGCTTCGATCATTTCCGCCTCGATGAATGGATTCATCAGAGCAAGCTTATGGGCCTTCTGCACTGCACCTGGGCAATGAGGACAGCTCAGTGTGATGAACACCTTGATGTTGATGGGCTTACTGATCTTCTTGATTCTTTCTTCCAGTTCTGCAGGCATTTCGCTTTCATTTCCTGAAACTTCAAGTATTGCAGGGATGAAGGAGTTGATCTCGTGACCAGCAGGAATTCCGTTGAATTTCACGCCTTTGTACTGCTTGTCTGCGTCCAGCATAACGATGGATGGTACCATGGCTACGTTGTACTTCTTCGCAAGTTCGGCATCCTTGTTGATGTCATACTGCTCCAGATGAATCTTGTCGCTGAGCTCTTCCACTTCCTGCATGTAGGCAAGTGTCTCCGCACATGTTGGGCATTCGCCTTCCTTGGTGAACAGTGCGATGGTCACATCGCCCTTCATTTCCTGGAATATTTCCTTTAACTGTCCCTGGATTTCTTCATTAAACATTTTCATTATTTCTTTACCTCCATAAAGTGTGTTGTGTTGGTGTATATTTTAATTTAATAATTAACTGATTTTCTGTGCATTCAGGTATTCGCTGACGGCAAGAGCCGCCTTGGCTCCATCGCTGGCTGCGATGACGATCTGTTTGTAGGGAAGCGTCGTCACATCGCCTGCGGCGAAAACACCGTCGAGGTTTGTGTGATTCTTCTCGTCCACAATGATTTCATTGAAGTCATTCAGCTTCAGATGATCTCTAAAGGGTCCAAGATTCGGTACATGACCGATTTCTATGAATAGACCGTCTGCGAAAAGTTCATGTTCGCTGTTCTTCTTCTTATCGAGTACGCGGATGCCTTTCATGGCGTCCTCCCCGAAGATTTCGAGAATCTGTGTTTCCAGATGCACGGTGATATTGGGATTGGCATAGAGCTTCTCCACTAGAATATTGTCTGCTCTTAACTGGCTTCTGTGTACTAAGGTCACAGACTTTACAACTTTTGCAACATCTATTGCCGCTTCAACAGCGGAGTTTCCTCCACCAGCTATGAGTACATCTTTTCCTTTGAACAGGGGCGCATCACATATGGCGCAGTAGGCCACGCCTTTCCCTGCATAGGTATCTTCACCTTTGACATCCAGATGTCTGGGGTTGGAACCTGTTGCCACAAGAATGGTCTTTGCCCTGAAGATTTCACCGGAATAGAGGGTCAGAAGATGCGTATCACCGTCTTTGCCGTACTTCACGACTACACTGTCGTCTTTGATGGGCACTTCCAGTGTCTCCACATGGGCCAGAAATTCTTCGGCCATGGCTTCTCCGCTCATCTCTTTTGTTCCGAGATAATTCTCCACCGTTGAGGTGTCAAGGAGAAGGCCTCCCTTTCTCTTGGTGATGATGCCGACTTCCAGTCCTTTACGCTTTGCATAGAGCGCTGCATTAAGTCCTGCAGGTCCGCCTCCGACCACAAGCAGATCATAGGTCTTGTCCATATCCAGCTGATTTTTGTTCGTTATTCCGAGTCCTTTTTTCAGATCTACCTGAAAAGAAAATGACATGTTAACCCTCCTGTCGTACTGTTCTCCCGTTTCATGAGGGGACAGAACTTGAATTGATGATTTAAATAAAAGGCATGTTGCCATGCGTTTATTTTACACATTCCGTGTTTAAGATTTTACAGATGCTTGATTCGGAGAGTCCTCCGAACAGAACACCCAGTTCCTTGAGTGAGAGGGAAGAGTTCTTTCTGAATTTCAGAATCAGATTGTTCCGAAGATCCTTCTGCCGGAAGAGTTCCTTCAAGGAAAGACCTGCTTCTTCTGAAACCTCGAAAAGTCTTTTCTGTGCCTCCTCGATGCTGTCGATGCAGTTTCTGCATTCCTCTGGATCCTTCGTCTCCTTCAGACCTGCGATGGGTGAAACCCAATCCAGTCTTAATGGGTTTTCGGGATCGTAGATGCAGTAGCTGTTCCACTGCGTTTCCTGAGCCGCTCCCTTATCGTGAAGCTTCTCCACAACATCCAGTGTGCTTTCTGCATTCTTTAAAAGGGTGCTTTTATATCGGTCTCTGAAAATCGGTTCATCCAGATTCAGATACATGGCGTATCCGATGTTGATGCTTTTCATGACCTTGCTCATATCTGCACCGTTCAGGTCCATGACCAGGTGATAGGCATTATCTGACAGAAGACAGTAGGCATACAGTTTAAACTGATATTTTGCCTGAGCACGTCTTAGAATTTCAAGAAAATGCGCCCGGTCTTCCTCTTTTTCAAACAACTCTCTTTTCGCCCCACCGGACTGTGTGATATGAAATGTCCCGTATGGATCTTTTATTCGAGCTTGCCTTGCCACTTGTTTCACCGCCTTACAAAAAGTATGATAACATAGCTTCCAATAAAATTCAAGTACCGTCCCCGGAAATTTTCATGCTTTTTCTTAAAAAGGATGCATAAGTAGGTAATAGAAGGCTTTGAGGCTTTTAAGGAAGAAGAAGGAGTGTGCGTAGCATGAGAAAACCTGGAATTTATCTTTCACCCAGCAGGCAGCCAAAGAACATCTATGCAGTAGAAAGTACCAATGAGGAGAAGGAAATGGTGGCCGTATCGGAAATCATTCGAGACATCCTGGTCAGGGAGTACAGTTATCCGGTGCATCAGGCAACCCTTTCCCTAGACATCGGAAAAGAAGGAAGACCCAGAGAAGCTGAAAGAAAAGGGTGCAGCATCTATCTGGCCATCCATTCCAATGCGGGCGGAAAGGGGAAGGCCAGAGGGGCTGTGGCTCTTTATCATCCGAAGAGTGAAGAGTCGAAGATGCTCGGGACCTATCTTGCCGAGGAGCTCAACAGAATCTGTCCTTACAAGAGCAACCGTGCACAGACCCTGGTGAACGGGATGGAGGCTTTTAACGGGAAAGGATACGGAGAGATCCGTGCGCCCTATGAACTGGGCATGATTCCTGTACTCATGGAGACGAATTTTCATGATCATCCGGACATCGCCAGATGGATCATCGGTCATAAACAGGAAATCGCCAGAGCCTATGTGAAGGGAATTGCCAGGTTTCTAGCATTAAAGCCTGTGGAGGAGAGAGCAGAAGAGAAGAAGGTAGTGGAGAATCATAAGGCTCTGCAGGAAGAAGGGGATAAGCTCTACAGAGTTCAGGTAGGAGCCTTCAGAAAAAAAGAAAACGCGGAGATTCTTCTCGCGCGTCTATATAATGAAGGGTTTGATGGATTCATCCATTTTTCGTGAGATGGATTTCGCTTTTCCGGTTATTCCTCTTTTTCGAAAACCAGATCCACTTCCTTGATGACACCATAGCCGACGAACTTGGCGGGAATAGCGGTTACAAACCGCCAGCCCTCTTTGCTGTGCTGATCAATAAGCTGCTTGTAGTCTGATTCACTGAAGAGACCTCCCGTGGTTGCTCTGACATACATATACTTATACATTGTTAGATCCTCCTGTTTGGATTTTGTTATCTTTTCCATGTCTTTTCAGGTGTTTTCCTCGGTACTTCCATTCAGTGCTCTAAACTATATCAGCTGTTTCTGCTGATATAAGTTTTCAGTGCTTTTGCAAGAATCACCAAGGTGTAGATGGCGACAATTCTCAGAGTGATTTCCAGAAACATGATCAGCAGGCTGAGATATCCGGCACTTTGAAATCCTAAATTCATACTATGATCCTCCTTTTGTATATAGTAATTGATTCTTTAACTATGTTAACAGAATAACATAATAGGGTTAATTATACTATGAAACAGGAATAATATGATTTTTGGCAATAAAAAAGCCTCTTCTGGTGTAGGGAAGAGGTTTTTTTATAAATGTGTTAGGGAGATACACTTATGAAAAATAGGTTTGTTGGCACCTATTTGTTAATAGTTTAACATTATTTGAACCTGAAGTAAACTACTATTTTGAAAATATTTTACGGATTCAAGGGAAAATGTGCTGATTAAGCCAATCTCATAGAAAGGAAGCATAGAAAATCTGATAATATTCTGATAATTATTTAACGATACGATCCATGAAAACCTATGAGATTCTAAGCCGATGGTCATTTCTTCAAAGGGAAACAGTCTGGTCAAGATCTTCTCATAATTTGTACAAATTCATAGGGTATGATGAAAGATAAGAATAAAGATAAGGAAGGAAGCAGATTATGGATGACGGAATGAACAGATTGAAAAGTGAGCAGTCTCCCTATCTTCTCCAGCATGCGGAAAATCCTGTGGACTGGTATCCCTTTGGAGAAGAAGCCTTTGAAGAGGCGAAGCGAAAAGACAGACCCCTATTTCTTTCCATCGGGTATTCCAGCTGCCACTGGTGTCATGTGATGCGGGAAGAGTCCTTTGAAGATGAAGAAGTGGCAGAGATTCTGAATCGCTATTTCATCTCTGTGAAGGTGGACCGGGAGGAAAGACCGGACGTGGACCATGTCTACATGAGTTTCTGTCAGGCCATGACGGGGCATGGCGGATGGCCCATGACCATTCTCATGACAGGAGAAGGAAACCCCTTCTATGCGGCCACCTATCTGCCCAAGGAGTCCAGGGAGGGCCAGTTGGGTCTGAAGGAGCTGCTGCTTGAAATTCATCGATTGTGGGTGGAGGAAAGAGAGAAGATTGTCTCTTCTTCCGAGTATGCTGTAAAGGCAGTGAAGGAGGCTCTAAGCGAGAAAAAAGACGGAGCGCTTTCTTCGGATGTTTTCAGGAAGGGATATCTCTCTTTGAAGAATGCATATGATGAAGTTCATGGGGGATTCTACACCGCACCCAAGTTTCCGGTTCCCCATCATCTTCTGTATCTTCTGAGATACTGGCATAAGGAGAAGGAACCGGATGCCCTGGAAATGGTGGAGAAAAGTCTTCTGGGTATGTATCAGGGAGGCATCTTCGATCATCTGGGCTATGGATTTTCAAGATATACTGTAGATGAGAGATGGCTGGTGCCTCATTTCGAGAAGATGCTCTATGACAACGCGATGCTTCTTCGCGTCTATACGGAAATGTATCAGGCTTCGGGAAAGAAAATCTACAAGGAAATCGCGGAGAAGATCATTGCCTACACAGACCGCGTCATGACGGCGCCGGAAGGAGCCTTCTACTCGGCGGAAGATGCGGACAGTGAAGCAGAGGAAGGGAAGTTCTATCTCTTCACCAGGGAAGAAGTCCTGGAGGTGCTGGGGGAAGAGGATGGCGCATGGTTTTCAGAGGTCTACGGCATCACCTCCTCCGGCAATTTCGAAGGAAAGAACATCCTGAATCTTCTTCATCACAGTCTGGAGGCGCTGGAGAAAGAGGAGGATGAAAAGCTCGTCAGACTGCGAAGGAAACTCTTTGCCTACAGGGAGAAAAGAGTACAACCAGGTAAAGATGATAAGATCCTTTCTTCCTGGAACGGACTGATGATTTCCGCTCTGGCCTATGCCGGTAAAGTATTTGAGAAGGAAGAATATGTGCTTCGCGCAGAGAAAGCCCTTCAGTTCATCCTGGACCATATGACAGATGATGAAGGAAACCTCTATGCTTCCTACAGGGAAAGAAGAGGCATGCATAAAGGGTTTCTGGACAGCTACGCTTTCCTTCTTCATGGCGTCCTGTCTCTTCAGGAAGCGACCCTTCAGAACCGTTACCTCCATCTGGCAGAAAAGCTGGCAGAGGATATGGTGGAGGAATTCTACGACAAAGAGAGTGGGCTCTTCAGGCTCAATGGAGAAGGTCATGAAAAACTGGTGCTGGAAGCAGAGGATATTCATGATTCAGCGCTGCCTTCAGGAAATTCCATGGCAGCAGCTTCCATGGGGAAGCTCTGGAGCCTCACGGGGAAGGAAAAGTACAGAGAGATTCTGGAAAAGACTTTCAATGTCCTGGGCGGAGAAATCATGGAAGACCCTATGGGATTCAGTTTTCTTCTTACTGCCTACCGAACACTATCAGATGGACCCAAGGAAGTGGTCCTTTCAGGAAAGCTGGAAGAGCAGCCGCTTCGTGAGATGAAGCGCAGCCTTGCTGCAATATATCTTCCGGAATACACCGTGGTGAATCATGATCTGAAGAAGAAGGATAGAGACGGTGAACTGTTTTCCTTCTGGAGAGAACCGGAAGAGGAAAAAGGCACTGCCTATGTCTGCAGGGACTTCACCTGCAGTCTGGGGATTCATGATGCGAAAACGCTTCTTAAACACCTGAGAGAAGGATGATTTCAAAGAAAGGAATAAGAACCCTGCAAAAAAAGACTGTAAAAATTATTATGACACAAAGGAAAGGCTCATGATCCGGAAAAATCCGGTTCATGAGCCTTTCAGGTTATCTGCCCGTTAGTTACCAACTGGTATCGGAATGAAAATGGGTTCTTCCAGTGTATACTCAGGGCCTGATGAAAGCAGAAACTCCAGCTCTTCATAGTCGCCATCTTCAATATGGTAGAGATGGAACTGCTCCGTATCGGTGCTTCGATAAGCTTCTTTCAGGATTTCCACGTTATGGCCCTGATCGGATATGATAGCGAATGGAGAGTAGGGATAACGCTCGGATGTTTTGAAGGTGAAAATCAGTTCCCCATCCATGCGCTCTACATCAGTGAGCTCGATGCCTTCGGTCTCAGGTGTCAGGGTCCTGGTGTCCAGGTCTACTCGGATTTCTCTTTCTTCTTCTCGGATGATTGTATAGCGGTCAATGCTGATGCTTCTGGACTTAGGTGGATCAAAATAATCACTTCTGATATGGATGGTTTCTGTTTTGGTGCCATCAACGGTCTGTGACAGGTAGGCATAGCTGCCCAAAGAGGTTTTGACACCATCTTCCAGAAGAGAGAGTCTCAGGTTCATATCCGCATCATTTTCTTCCGAAAATTCAAATGTGATTTCCGAACGGACGGGATAGCTGACCATTTCCTTGAATAGAATCTTCTGTCCTTCGATGATGATTTCCTCGTTAAGTGGATAGGTGACTGGTTTTCGGAACTCATCCAGAGACAGGTCAAACTGGAAGGAGTCGATGGAGAGGGGACGCTGCAGATACTGGTCCTCATTGCTGTACCTGGTGAGGGACAAGGAGAGAGTGAATTCCTTCGGAAGTTCCTTCACTTCGGGATATCCTGGGAGGTTCCGATCCACAAACTCCATGGATACGGAGAGGAGTGGATCCTGTCCTTTCGTGTAGCTGCTGCTGAAACTTAAGAATCCGCTGGCGATGAAATCATCAGTGGAAAGATCCCTCAGATGATCAATACTGATATCATAGCGTTCATTCTCAGAGAGCTCCAGATTCTCAGGCATTTCAAGAAACAGAACGAGGTTTTTGGAATCGGCGATGACGTAGGGGAGCTTCAGCTCCAGATCACCGGTTTCGGCTTTGAGGTTCACATACTGGATGTTTCTGTTCTCCACTGCGCTTTTCAGGGATTCATTGTACATGACCAGTTCCGAAATCTTTGAAAGGATGGGAATGTCTGCCATGGTGCGAGCGAATACAACGCTGGTGTTTATGAGGATCACAAAGAGAAGCGCAGCTGCGGTGGTGGGTATGCTAGAGAAGAGCAGCCTCTTCTTTCTTTTTTCTTTCCTGATTCTCAGCTCTAGTCTGTCTGTGGCCTGATAGAGTTCTTCAGGATAATCTGTAGATTCAGTAAGGTAATCATTCCAGTTTTCATGACTTTTTTTCATAGATTTCTTCTCCTTCCTCATCCATCAGCTCAATTCTCAGGATGGATAACGCTTTTCTGGCCCTGGAGGATACCGTTCCGTCGGGAATGCCCAGAAACTCCGCTGTTTCCCGGATGGTCATGTCCGCAAAATAGCGGAGTATGATGACCTGGCGAAGATCCTCCGGAAGGGACTGAAGGGCGAGCTTCGTGCTTAGAGAAATGGGTTCTTCTCTTTCATCGACCACATCCGGTGGTATTTCATAAAAGGAAAGATGGCCTCTTTTTCTGAGCATCCGGTAGCATTCGTTGATGAGTATCCTGGTGAGCCAGGTCTTCGCAAAGTCTGGTTCTTTCACGGTCTTTCTTTTGGCATAACCAAGATAGATGACTTCGTCGATGGCTTCCAGAGCTTCCGCTTCATTTCCCAGATATCCATAGGCGATGCGATACATGGTTTCTCTGTACTGCTCAATTAATCTGATGTAGGCATCCTTTTCGATGCCTTTTCTGTTGAAGTAGCCCATTTTTCGCCTCCTTTACCTATTAGAGTATTCAGGACCGGTTTTTCATTACGGAATCTGAAAAAATTCATGAAATACTGAAATTATTTTATAGTAGATGACAGGGATCTAATATTAGTTGTTCTGAGTTGGGAGCGGATCATAGACTTTGATGCTGTTTTTTCTCAGATACTGGTTGATCCCTTCGTAATCCTTATTTTTATAAGCCTCTCTGTTATCTTTCAGCACTTTTTCAAGTGTCGCGGATACCACCTGACGTTTTCCATCAAAAAGAGCATCGATCTCCTTTTCGATGGTGGTCACTCTGTAGGCGTCTTTGCTTACCACCAGATATCCGTTCTCCTTGATTTTTGTAATCATTTCCTTCATTTCATTGTGGGAAGGAGATTTCTCCACAAGAAATTCATCGGTGAGATCCTCTCCCTCATGATTCACAATGACATAGTCTATGCTCCCTGGAAGGTTTGCCAGGGTTTCATTAAGTATCGTATAGAGCTTGGTTCTGATCTCTTGTTCCGGCTCTGCGTTATAGGTCAGGCTACTCTCATAAAAGGGCAGCACTTGGGTATCCACCACGATACTACGATTGTAGATGGTTTCTTCTTCCCTGGTGCAGCCGGACATGCTCATGACGCTTAGGATCAGCAGAAGCAGCAGGGTGATCGTTCTCTTTTTCATAGTGTTTTCCTCCTTGATATTTCATCTGTAAGCATGGAAGGACAGGTGATGCATGGGCTCAAAAAGCCTTCATCACCTGTCCTTCATTAATATTCTACAGGAACAGTCTGGTTGCAAACCAGTAGATCAAATAGAAGACGGCAAGGATGGCAAGAACACCTGTGAGGTTTCGAAGAAGCCTCTTTCTCTTCTGCGCTTTATAGGAAAAATTCTCCTTGTCTCTTTTTTCCTCATCTGGGATCTCCATCCGGTTCTTCTCTTTTCTGGCCTGTTCCTTGATTTCCACTTCCTGACCCACTCGATTGGCCACGTGTCTGTTCTGATCAAAGTTAAAACTCATATGTTCACTTCCTTTCAGGATGTTAAGGTGCAGGTTCAAATTCTTCAGGGACATCAATAGGTATTCTTATGGGCTGTTCCAGTTTGTGGATGGGCATTTCACTGCCGCTTCTTCTTAATATGATTGTATCATTGATGTCCTCTTCGAAGATATAGGAAATATTTCTATATTCACCGAGATTCTGAAAGCTGCCCATAGGCATGCGTTTTTTCTCGCCACTTCCTGTTTCATACTCGTAGTGGAAAATACCTTCAAACCCTTCAGGGTCCTCTATGTTCACTTTGAAACCTAGCAGCGTTTTGTATCCTGTGGAATAGGTGGTCAGTTCAATGTTCGTCATGCTCTTGTCGACGGTTTTCTCTGCTGGTGTGAAGGTGATGTACTCCTCTTCCTTGTCCAGAAGCTTCACGCCATCGATGACCAGTTCCAGTCTGCCCGGCTGTGAAGACAGTCGGGACAGATCAAGAAAGATGCCGTATTGAGGGTGTGCTTTACTGAAGACCTGGTAGTCCAGGTTATCTCTTATGACCTCTCCTGTTTCAGCGTCCAGAACCTTTCCTCTGATGCTTACGATACGGTCTTTGTTATCAGGTTCTTCTTCAAAGAGAAGGATTGTGGATAGGGAACTGGTCTCGAGAGACTTCACGATCAGGTTGTTTCCGAGAAGGTCAAGGGAGACGTTGATGTCATTTCTTGGTCTTTCTATCATGTTTTCCAGTTTTAATTCAAAGGAGAATTCTCCCAAAGCTTCTGTGCCGATCACTTTGTAGTATTCCTTCGTACCGGCCTCTCCCCTTAAGATCACTGCGCTGAATTCGATGCCCAGTTCCTCCGGAAAAGAAACATCGCTTCCTGGTGGAAGCATCCCCATAAGGCTGAAGTAGTGATCGTTGAAATTTCCGGAGGTGACCCCTTCACCGAGATAGAAATAGGGTCCGTAATCTTCTTTTGTTTTCAGATCATAGACTTTGAAGTGCTCAATCTTCAGACGGTCGTAGTCATCCAGAGTGATGTTCTCAGAGGTTTCAAAATAGAACCTGATATTCTTATCATCGGATAATGCATACTGGAGATACATCTGATAATCTCCACTCTCGGAGAGTAGTCCTAATTCATCCAGATCATTCTCGTAAGGAGTAAGAAAGGACATGGCAGATAAAAAATCCTTCAATACTGGAATCTTTCTGATGTTTTCCGCCCAGGCGGTGTTGGTGTTGGCTGTGATAAACATGAAAACGAGCAGAAGACTGGTCACAGCGGAGCTGATCTTGATTCGTTTCTTTCGTCTTTCTTTCCCGAATCGCTTTTCAAACCGTTCTTCCACGCCGGAAAGGGCAGAGGGCTCGGTGATATTCTCTTCAATGAGATTTTTCAGATTGTCTTCATAGGGACTCATGGCGCAAACCTGCTACTCAAAATATGGACAAATCTATCCATATCGAGACTTTTACTGCTTCTTCCTGTATGCTTTCGCCTCAGTTTCCTGAGCTGCTACTCACAAGT
>RZYZ01000229.1 GCA_009930125.1 Clostridia bacterium
GATGATTCTCTCCACGCAGATGCCCACAAGACCTTTTCCGGTATGAACGCCCAGTGCAGGGCTGATCTGATCGTATTCAAGGGTCAGGATTCCTGGAAGGTCCTTGATGCGTTCCACGATCTTCTGCGCTTCTTTCTTTGCGCCGCCATGCATGACCCAAACCTTGCACCTGGTTTTCTCCAGATTGTCCTTCAGGATATCGATGAGCTTTGAGTAGGCCTGGTTGGTTCCTCTGGCCTTGTCCACGGTGTAATAGACACCTTCTTCGTTGACGGAGATGATGGGTTTGATGTTCAGCATCTGACCGATGGTGCCTGAAACCTTGCCGATTCTGCCTCCCTTGATAAGATACTCAAGGGTAGCCAGGCAGTAGTAGGTATCCACGGTTTTTCGCTGCTTCGGCAGAGCTTCCTTGATTTCAGCAAAGCTTTTGCCTTCTCTGACCATCTTGCCCGCATTCAGTGCCTGAATGCCTTCTGCTATGGACAGATTGAGGGTATCAAAGATGAAGGTCTCGATTTCAGGGTGTTCCTGAGCCACCAGCTTCACGGAGTTGGCTGTCCCGGACAGTCCTCCTGAAATCAGAACACCGATGGCATGGGTATAGCCTTCAGCCACCAGATCTTTAAATAGCTGATCAATGTCTACGCCTTTAGGAAGGCTGGTTTTGGGCACTTCTATCTCAAAGTTCTCATAGACGGTGTCCGCACTGATTTCCACACGGTCACGATAGGTTGCGTCTTTGTATAGGATCTGCAGCGGCAGAATCCGGATTCCGTATTCCTCCAGATCCTTATCACGCAGGTCACAGGCGCTATCTGTAAATATTGCTATTTTTTCCATTAAATATTCCTCCAAAAAGAGTTTAGTTGTATCAAGTATAACACTTGAAATGAGGTGTAGCAATGAAGAGACCATGAATAAGCTGAGAAGAAAACTAGTACAGAGATTCACGAAATCCACTATAGATGGTACTTCAATCACCTACTATTTTTAAGACGCTTATAGTAGAATGAAAGACAGATACTATATTTGAAAGGGTGATGAATTTGAAAATAACCATCGGACAGAAAGAGAATGCGAAGCTGATTCTGGTGTGCAAGGACCAGACCCATGAAGGTCTGGAAAAAGTTCTGGAGCAGCTGAAGGAAAAAGACCTCTTCAAGGGAGAGGCGGAAGAGCTATTCAGTCATGTGGATATGGAAAGCGGCAATGTACGCGTATTCCTGGGACTTGGAGAAGAAGAGAAAGTGGATGAGGAAACTCTGAGACTGGCAGCCTTCAAAGGAGCGAAGGAACTTTCAAAGATGAAGATCAGAAAAGCCTCCGCAAAGCTTCCAAAGTTCTCAGGTCTGTGCTATAGAAAATCCTCCAAAGCATTTGCGGAAGGGCTCTATCATGCGGAGTACCGATTTGATAAATATCTTTCCAAGAAGAAGGACTTCCACCTGGAAGAAGTCTCTCTGATTCTTCTGGATGGAAAAGAGGAGAAGGTTCTTCCTGAGCTTTCTGAAATTGAAAACCTCATGAACGGGATCTTCCTGACTAGAAATCTCATCAATGAACCTGCCATAACCCTTACACCAGTAGCCTTAGCGAAAGCAGCCAAGGAAGAGCTGGAACCCCTGGGCGTGGAAGTGACGATCCTGGGAAGAGAAGAATGCGAGAAGCTGGGCATGACGGCCTTTCTTTCCGTGGCGAAGGGATCCACCAACGAGCCTCAGGGTATCATCATGAGATACAAGGGTGGAAAGGATGAAGCGCCCATCGGACTGGTAGGAAAAGGGGTCACCTTTGATACGGGTGGATATTCTCTCAAACCAGGACCTTCCATGATGACCATGAACGGAGATATGGGTGGCTCAGGCGTCGTCATTGGTGCCATGAAGGCCATTGCCCTCAACAAGGTGGAAAGAAACGTGACAGCTGTGGTTCTGGCCACGGATAATGTGATTTCCGGAGATGCCTATGTGCCTGGAGATATTGTAGGTTCCATGGCAGGAAAGACCATCGAAATCCACAGCACCGATGCAGAAGGAAGACTGACTCTGGCGGATGCCGTCTATTACAGCATCAAGCATGAAGGGGTCAGTGAAGTGGTGGATGTGGCCACGCTTACAGGCGCATGCGTAGTGGCTCTGGGAGAGTTCAATACCGGTGCATTCACAAACAGCAAGGAACTCTACGGAAAAATCGAAAAAGCCGCAGAAGAGGCAGGAGAGCCTATGTGGCAGCTTCCATTATCCAAGGGATACAGAGACCTCATCAAAGGAGACCGGGGCGATCTCAAGAATACCGGTGGAAGATGGGGCGGAGCAAGTACTGCCGCAGCCTTCATAGAAGCCTTTGTAGAAGATACACCATGGGTGCATCTGGATATTGCAGGAACTTCAGACATTGCTGCAGCAAGAGGATATCTGCCCAAGGGTGCCACAGGGATGCCTGTGAAGACCCTTTACTACTATGTCAAGGGTGCAAAGAAGTAGACGCTTAGACTATAGAGAATCAGACCATTTTGGAGGTGGGAATTTTGTATTCGGAAAGAATTGAAAAACTGAGAGCCTTAATGAAGGAGAAGAATCTGACGCAGCTTCTGGTGACAGACACCGCATCCATTTTCTATCTCACTGGACGCTGGATTGAAGCCGGAGAAAGACTTCTGGTTCTTCTCATCAGACAGTCCGGAAAGCCGGTGCTCTTCATCAATGAACTGTTTCCGGAAAAGGAGTCAGAGGATCTGGATTTTGTATGGATCAAGGACACCACAGACTCCATTGCGCTGCTAGCGGAAAAGCTGGAAAAGGAAGAGGTGCTCGGTATCGACAAGAACTGGCCATCGGGCTTTCTCATTCGTCTGATGGAAACCACAGGTTCAGCAAAGGTTGTGAATTCTTCACTGCTTCTGGATCTGATCCGGTCCAGGAAGGATGAGGAAGAGATCCAGTTCATGAGAGAGGCATCCAAGCTCAATGACGATGCCATGACGATGCTCATCGATGCCCTGCATGAGGACATGACGGAAAAGGAGATGGAAGACAGGCTAAGAGAGATCTATGACAGCCTGGGCGCCGAAGGATTCTCCTTCACACCCATCATCGCCTATGGAAAGAACGGGGCGAATCCTCATCATGAAAACAGTCACAGGCTGCTGAAAGAGGGTGATTCCGTGATTCTGGACATCGGATGCAGAAAAGACAACTATGCGTCGGATATGACAAGAACGGTATTCTACATGGAAGTGGATGAAAAAGCGAAAGAAGTCTATGAGACCGTCCTTAAGGCGAACCGCAAAGCCATTGAAAAGGTGAAGCCTGGGGTGAAATTCAGTGAGATTGATGAGGCGGCGAGAGCGGTCATTGAAGAGAAAGGCTATGGAAAATACTTCACCCATAGAACAGGTCATTCCATCGGCATTGAAGTGCATGAGTATGGCGATGTGTCCTCGGCCAATGAGGATCTTCTGATGCCCGGCATGATCTTTTCCGTGGAGCCTGGCATCTATCTGGAAGGTGAACTGGGTGTGAGAATCGAGGATCTGGTTCTGGTGACGGAAGAGGGACATGAAGTACTCAACAGATATCCCAAGGATCTTCAGATCATCTGATAGTAGAGAAT
>RZYZ01000020.1 GCA_009930125.1 Clostridia bacterium
GTTCAATGGGAAAAATCATAATCGGGCCATCCGTACCGTCAGGTTCAGGATGGCTGTTGTTTTGCCCACGATTATCATTCTTTCCTAATTAATTATAACGAGAATCCGTGAAAATAGCACTTGATTGTTGCACATTAAGCGATTCCCTTATCGCAGAAACCCATTACATCATGGAAATCAATTGTTAACCGTAATTTAAAGTATCCTATGATATGGTTTCATAGAAAGAAATGCTATATAATAAAAGAAGAGTTTAGGTGGGTTCTATAGAGTTCAATCTGGAAATCGCTAAACAGAAGTTTCAAAAGATAAAATTGAAAGGTGGTTTACATTAATGGCATTAGTCACAACAACAGAAATGTTCAAGAAAGCCTATGAAGGCAAATATGCAATCGGAGCATTCAACATCAACAACATGGAGATTATTCAGGGAATCGTCAATGCTTGTAAGGTGAAGAATTCCGCAGTGATTCTACAGGTATCCAAGGGAGCAATGAAATATGCTGGCCCAAGATATCTGAAGGCAATGGTGGACGCGGCAGTGGAAGAAACTGGCCTGGACATCGCACTTCATCTGGATCACGGTCCAGACCTTGCTACCGTGAAGGAAGCAATTGATGCAGGATTCACTTCCGTCATGATCGATGGATCTCATTATGATTTCGAAGAAAACGTAAGAGTCACAAAGGAAGTCGTTGAATACGCACACTCCAAGGGTGTAGTGGTTGAAGCGGAACTGGGAATTCTTGCAGGTGTGGAAGATGACGTTCATGCAGAAGAGCATGTCTACACAGACCCAGACCAGGCTGTGGAATTTGTTGAAAGAACTGGAGTGGACTCCCTGGCCATCGCCATCGGTACCTCCCATGGTGCTTTCAAGTTTGCTGGAAAGCCTGACCTGAAGTTCCATATCCTGGAAGAAATCGAAAAGAAGCTTCCTGGCTTCCCAATCGTACTGCACGGAGCATCTGCTGTCAGCCAGGATCACGTTGCCATGTGTAATGAGTTCGGTGGAGACATCAAGGGCGCTCAGGGAATTCCAATGGATATGCTGAGAAAGGCATCAGCTATGGCTGTATGCAAGATCAACATGGACACCGACATCAGACTGGCTATGACCGCTGCCATCAGAAAGGCTTTCGCTGACAAGCCAGAAGCTTTTGACCCAAGAGGATATCTTGGTGCAGCAAGAAATGAAATCCAGGCACTGGTAGAAAAGAAGATCGAAGAAGTTCTTGGTTCAGAAAACTCCATGAACTAGATAAAGATTCCATGCTAAAGGCACTGCGTCATGCAGTGCCTTTTCCATTGCGCTTCATCTCAGCGTTCGTTTCTTCCTTATGACTTTCCGTTGAAAACCTCCTGTGAAACCGGTGAATGGCTCTACCTCTTTATAGGGTTCCAGTATATAATGATAGGTATACAAGTCTATCTGATGTGCAGTTTCCTATACAGTTTTTTAAGTCAGCGATTTTTCATTTTGAAGAAACTTTGCTGTGCAGGACAAAGGAGGATGGCAACGATGTCTGAAACAATCACTTCTATACTCTGTTTCACCGGTTTTCTGCTGCTTTCAGTTTTCATCAAGCTGAAGAAGATTCCGCCAGTCAGTCTGACCTATATCATTGCCAGACCTTCAGAAAAGATCCGCATGAAAACTGATCTTAAGGAAATTCATTTCACTTCAACCGTATTTCTCCTAATTGCAGGAGCCTTTGTCCTGATATTTTTCCTTACTTCGTTTCCAGCGGTGAAAGCACTGGAAACAGCAAACTATGCTTATTTCTCATTTCTTCTGATTTATGTGTTTTATAAAAGCATCCAGTCAGAAACCAGACCTACTGACAAGCCGGACGTATAGGATGTCTGCTATTTGCCATGGTCTGCTTCCAATGAAGCTTTCCTGATAAACCGATGAAAAAGCTCAAGGCATGATGATCTGCGCCTTGAGCTTTCTGATCTGATGATGGATATTTTTTCATGAAAATAAGAAAAAGAGCTTAAATTCAGCTCCTTCTCTCATCTCTTCACCATGGTACCTTAATCTGTTCGTACATGGTCTTGTCTTTTGTTTCTTCCCACTATCACGTGGTTTATCTTATGCTGTCTTCAGCCTAAGCTGCTTCTCTTTTGTCCGAAGTCCTATAAACTTCCTGCGGGAAGACTGATCTTCTCCAACTTGTGCTTTATATTAAAAAACTCATTTTCTAGAATATTGATCTTCTGTTCAATCAGATTCCTGTTGGTTTCCTTAACTGCAGCACCAAGTTCCTTGGATAATATACTCAGCTCTTCGCTGATCGCATAAATCCTTTTTGTAGCATCATATGCATTCATATTCTACACCTCACTTAATGACATTTTCTTTTAAGGTCCCGTGGGAGATTTTTTAGATCCGGTACGCCTGTACCTCTTAAAGGAATAAATGTATAATTACATCAACAGGATTTCTTTTTCCTGTTACAACTGCATTGTAGACCTGGTTATGTAAACAGTCAAGGCCGTTTACATAAGTTTATGACATTGGGTTATGAAACTGTTTCAATACTTCGAAATCGTTACAGTAAAGGTAATCATTTTACCTGATTTTTGCGATTTATCAAGACGGAAAACGTCATGAGAACCACCTAATCAGAAGTGAGAAACCTGTTGATATGGCCAATATGTAATGATTTCATAAAAATATATGAGGAGCGATGATATGGAACTGGAAGTGAAGATTCTCGATATCAGTATCGACAACATCAGAAGGATCATGAAGGAAAACGGAGCCGTGCTTGTGAAGAATGAGATGCAGGAGAACTACATCCATGATTTTCCCGACCGAAGACTGCTGGATAAGAAAGGCTATGCCAGAATCCGCGTTGTAAAGGACCAGGAGACCGGAGCGGAAACTGTATTCATGACCACCAAGAAGCTCCTGTCGAGGGAAGTCTACAAGAAAATGGAAGAATACGAGACGGTAATCGAAAACAAGGAAGCCGGCCTTGGCATTTTCCGCTCCCTGGGACTGGAGCTCATTGAAAACATCAGGAAATCACGCGAAAGCTATCAGTACAAAAACACGCTGGTGGAGATTGATGTCAACGACAAGTCCTTCGTCCCTTTCCCCTATCTCGAAGTGGAAAGCCCAAGTGAAGAGGAACTGGAAGAAGTGGTTGCGCTTCTCGGATACACCATGGAAGACACTTCCTCCTTGAGTATCCATGAAATACTCAAGGAAAGAGGCCTCTCACCCGAAACGCCGGAAGGTCTCTAGTTCGAGGAAGAACAGTTGACTTTTATCCGTACCCTAGGTATAATTTCGATATATGTGCGATGAACAGAAGTAGTAGCATGGGAAACCATCATAGAGAGTCTCTGGCTGGTGAAAAGAGATATGGAGATCCTGCGAACTCGTCTAGGGAGCATTGGCTTAACAGGCCACGGTATGAACCGTTATATTCAGCCAAAGTGAAGCGGAAGCTTAATTAGAGTGGTACCACGGATATACTTCGTCTCTTAGTGTAGAGACGAAGTTTTTTTATTTCAAAGGAGGAAGAAAATGGCAATTTACGGCAAACAAACAGATCAGAAATGGCAGAAAATCTGGGAAGATTCAGGTGTCTTCAAATTCAGAGAAGATAAGGATAAGGAAAAACTCTATGTGCTTGAGATGTTCTCCTATCCTTCAGGGAGCAAGCTCCATGCAGGACACTGGTTCAACTACGGACCCACGGATTCCTGGGCTAGAATGAAAAAGATGCAGGGATACAACGTATTCCAGCCCATGGGCTTTGATGCCTTCGGTCTACCTGCTGAAAACTTCGCCATCAAGACCGGCATCCATCCTATGGACTCCACACTGAAAAACATCGAGACCATGGAAGTGCAGCTGAAAGCCATGGGTGCCATGTTCAACTGGGACCATGAAGTGGTAACCTGCGCACCAGACTACTACAAATGGACCCAGTGGCTGTTTGTGCAGCTCTACAAGAATGGTCTGGCTTACAGAAAAAATGCTCCTGTAAACTGGTGCCCGAGCTGTAACACGGTCCTGGCCAACGAGCAGGTTCTCGATGGTGCCTGTGAAAGATGCGGCACGCCCGTCATCAAGAAAGATCTGACTCAGTGGTTCTTCAGCATCACCAAGTATGCCGATGAGCTTCTGGAAGACCTGGAGGGTCTGGACTGGCCGGAGAAGACCAAATCCATGCAGAGACACTGGATTGGAAGATCCTACGGCTCCTCCGTGAAATTCAAGGTGTATCAGAAGGACATGGAATTCGAAGTCTTCACCACAAGAGTGGATACCCTTTACGGTGCATCCTATGTGGTCTTTGCTCCGGAGAATGCCATGGTTCCCGAGCTTACCACCGATAAGCAGAGAGCGGAAGTGGAAGCCTACATAGAACAGGCCAGAATGCAGAGCGACATCGATCGTCAGTCTCTGTCCAGAGAAAAGACCGGCGTCTTCACAGGTTCCTATGCAGTGAACCCCATCAATGGAAGAATCATCCCCATCTGGGTCGGTGATTATGTCCTGAACACCTACGGTACCGGTATCGTCATGGCTGTTCCAGCCCATGATGAAAGAGACTTTGAATTCGCAAAGAAATACGACCTGCCCATCGAGAGAGTCATTGAAGGGGGCGATAGCCTTCCCTACACCGAAATCGGTAAAATGATGAACTCCGGAGAATTTGATGGACTCATGGGTGAAGAAGCCAAAGAGAAGGTTACTCTGTGGCTGGAGGAGAGAAACAGCGGATCCCTGAAGGTCAACTACAGACTGAGAGACTGGCTGGTCTCCAGACAGAGATACTGGGGTGCGCCGATTCCCATCGTCTACTGCGATCACTGCGGTGAAGTGGTGGTGGAAGAAAAGGATCTTCCTGTGACACTTCCTTATGATGTGGAATTTGCTCCAGACGGCAAGAGCCCTCTGGCAAAAAGCGAGGAATTCCTCAATACCACCTGTCCGAAGTGCGGTGGACATGCCACAAGAGAAGCGGATACTTTAGATACCTTCGTCTGCTCCTCCTGGTACTATTTAAGATATGTGGACAACAAGAACGAAGAGGAAGCCTTCGATAAGGAAAAGATCAACAAGATGCTTCCTGTGGACAAATATGTAGGTGGACCAGAGCATGCAGTGATGCATCTGCTCTACGCCAGATTTGTCACCAAGGCTTTAAGAGACATGGGCTTCCTGTCCTTCGATGAGCCTTTCAAATCTCTGACCCATCAGGGACTGATTCTGGGACCCGATGGACAGAAGATGAGTAAGTCCAAAGGAAACACCATTTCTCCCGATGAATACATCAACCAGTACGGCTCCGATGTTTTCAGAATGTATCTCATGTTCGGATTCTCCTATGCAGAAGGTGGCGCATGGTCAGATGAAGGCATCCGCTCCGTGGCGAGATTTGTGGACAGAGTGGAAAGAAACTTCCACAACATCAAGGATATCCTACAGAGCTCAAGTAACACAGATGAACTGCGCACAGAGGACAAGGACCTTCTTTACTGGAATGCCAACACCATCAAGGGTGTCTCCGAAGATGCGGAGAAGATGCAGTTTAATACAGCCATCGCAAGAATGATGGAGCTGACCAATGCCCTGACCAAATACATCCCGCTGAAAGCGCACAATCACAAGGTTCTGGAAAAGGTCAATGCGGACTTCATCCGAATTCTTGCCCCCTTTGCACCTCATTTCGGAGAAGAAATCTGGCATCTCTTCGGCAACGAAGGATCCGTATTTGATGAAGCCTGGCCTGGTTATGACGAAGAGGCTCTTGTGAAGGATGAAGTGGAAATCGCCATCCAGATCAACGGCAAGATCAAGGAAAGAATCATGATTCCTTCTTCCGCTTCTGATGAAGAGATCCAGGAACTGGCTCTGGCAGATGCCACCATCAGAAAAGAAACAGAAGGAAAGAATATCGTCAAAGTCATCGTCATCAAGGGAAGACTTGTGAATATCGTGGTCAAGGGATAACAGAGCCGGACCACCCACAAGACCCAGACAACAGAAGATTATGTTAAAAGATCAGTGATGCTTTCATACCAAAAGACCACTCAGATGATTCTGGGTGGTCTTTTCGCATATTCTCTGACGGAAGCATTGTAAAAGGAACCTGCCTTTTTGGCAGATTCCTTCTTTACAATCCTATTTATTCTTTTCTTTGAATTTCTTCACTTCATCGATGAAAGAGGTCATATAGACATGAAGATCTTTAGGCGATCTGGATGAAATGATGTTTTCCGAAACAACCACTTCCTTATCCACCCATGTAAGACCTGCTCCTTCAAGATCCGCTTTGATCTTCTTCGTGCTGGTTCCCGTTTTTCCTTTCAGGATTCCTGCAGTAACAGGTACCCATCCTGCATGACAGATCATGCCGATCGGTTTATTCTGATCGTTGAAGTCCTTCGTCAGCTGAATGCATCCTTCTTCCACTCTCAGGATGTCCGGTGCATATCCTCCAGGAATCAGAAGTCCATCATAATCTTCCGCCTTCACTTCATCATAGGTTTGATTGGCTTCCGCTTTCAGTCCGTATTTTCCGGTGTAGGTCTTGTTCTTGTCCAGAGCAACCACATCCACTTCCCATCCTTCTTCTTTCAGTCTAATGATGGGATACCAGAGTTCCAGATCTTCAAAAATATCAGCTACAAAAGTCAGTATTTTCATTTGACAATTCCTCCTGTTTGTTCATTTGGTTCTATTTTACCCTAAAAACATCTGTGTTTTAGCCTCAAATACCAAAGTTAATGAAGATGTAACAAATCCTGCAGTTTTCTAGAAGGACCCATTTCTGTATTTTCTGTAGAATCTGTCGATATAATCTCCGACCTTCAGTTCAATATAGCTTTCTTCTCCATAGGATTCAAAGATGCTCTCCTGGTAGGAATTTTCTAGAAAGTCCTGCAGGATTCTCGTCTCCTTTCTGATGACCACGCTGATGATCTGTATCTCATTTCTCCGAAGAAACAGTGCAAATCGGAGCAGGATGAAATCAATGGTCATGGAACTGATCTTCACACTGAACTCCGTAATCATGAATCTCTTCGTGCTGCACTTGATTCGGATGGCCCCACTTCCGGTTATGAACGTCACATAGAGCCATTCCCCTTCCTTGACTTCCACCAGGGAGGACCCCACTTCAGATTTTAACCTGTTATTGATAGGCATAAAAATGACTCTTAATAACTCCTCTTTCTCATAGAATTTATTCTTGTTCATAATCACACCCCTTTGTTTACAAATTGTTTTAAAAAATTAATTGAGAATGACTTTCAATTTTACACAATCTATGTTAATATGAATTCATAACACACACACAACATATTTCGAAATACGAAAAACGTGAAAGTATTTCATATTTCCCCCTTTTATACGATTATGTATACAATAGTGTATGAACCCTTGAGTTTCCCCGACTCAAGGGTTTTCCCCTTTTATCGACGAAATGAGTGATCTGCCAGTAAATTCAGATATCTCTTCTTTACACTATTTTACACCATTGACTGTTTGAATCCTATTCTTTCAATTATATTCTTCATCAGTATTTCTGGACATAAAGTACGCAGAACTTCACATCCATCTTAAAACCTTTCAGTTTCAGCTCGATTTAATGAAATTCTGTTAAGATTAGATCATAACCTCTCCAGATATTTCAATAATTCAGAAATGATTTGAAGATTTATCCGGGATGTTATATAATGGTATGGAAATTCAGAGTATAATGATATGAATTAAAGGGGAGTAGAATAAATGAATGATACACAGATCAAAATGATAGACATTTCAGAAGAAGGCTACCAGGAGTTCAACGACCTGCTGGAAGCCAACGAAATCGAACCTAAGGTAGTCAGACTGGCACTGGCAGGCTTCGGATGCAGCGGACCAAGATTCGGTCTGATGGTAGACGATCCTACAGACAGTGACGTGGTAGAAGTCGTAAAAGACATCACTTTCATCGTTTCAAAGGATCTTTACAATGAATACGAAGGATTCGTCATCCTTTCTGATGAAGAAAACTTCGGTGGCGGCATGTCATTAAGACCTAAGAAGGTTGACGATGCTTCAGGATGCTCAACCTGCGCTACAGGCTGCGCTGTATAATAAACGATAAGGAGAGTATTACATGGAGACACTAAACAAAGAACTGCTTACCATGAGCGATTCTGCATATGATGAATTCCTGAACTTTCTAAGATCAAACAACGTTGAAAAGAACAATATCAGAATCAGCCTTGCAGGCTACGCCTGCAGCGGTCCAAGATTCGGACTGCAGGTGGACGATCGCAAGGATGGAGATATGGAAACAACCATCAAGGATCTCACTTTCTATGTGGAATCCGGACTGTATAACGAGTTCGAAGGCTTCCAGATTCTCTCCACTGAAGAGAACATGGGACAGGGAATGGTTCTGAGACCGAATAAGGTCACTGAATCTGACTGTGGTTCCTGCAGCAGCTGCGGTTAATAGGACCTTCAAGGGCGGATGGAAACATCCGTCCTTTTAATGTTGAAATTATCCTTGTCATGAAAAAACCGGGCTCCTTGGAGTCCGGTTTTTCACGTGCATTTCTACCTGTTTTCATTTTTCTTTCTGTTTTGCTGATCAAGGCCGGCTCCGATGGCCACACCTAAGGCAATGCCAATGGCCAGATTATTCATGGCAGCCCCCAGGGCCACCCCCACTCCGATACCAATGGCCAGATAGGACACACCTTCCTGTTTCTTCTTTTTGCCTGAATCTTCTGTTTTTCTTTTCATCTGCTGCTCCTTTCTTCTATCGAAGCTTATCTTACCGCGCCCAGTCATGAAGAAGCGCTCTCATGACCTGAATTCCATAGGCGGGCTCATTTTCCTTCACGGTGTTCTTCAGATAGATCACCTCACCGAAGGGATCTCTTAGTGACAGCTTCTCTCCCTTCACCACCCAGATGGTTCTGTAATGGGAAGGTCTTGTCTCCAGCTTTTCCTCGCCTAAGCCGTCCGTGAAATAAATGAGCAGCGTATTTCTCAGATTCAATTCCCTGATGTACTGAAACACCGGAGAAAACTTTGTACCTCCCCTTCTTTTCAGTAAAGGTTTGATGTCCTGGTAGGATCGGATCTTATAGTCACGCCTTACTGCATCATCACATTCAATGACTCGGATGGACTCACTGTATGCATGGCTCAGGGTGATGATCTCTTTCAGAAACTCTCTCATGGATCTGTCGTCAATGCTTCCTGAGATATCGATGGCCACGGTGACATCCGGAATATGATTTTTAAGTTCCCCTCTTAAGTCCAGCCTTTCAGGCTGTCTCCTGTTCACCCGGGTTACTGTTTTCTTTTTCCCCTTGGGCAGTGTTCTCATTGCTTTTCTGATGATCTGCGTCCAATGAACCTCGCCTTTCAGATTGTCCTTGACGATACGAAGAACCTCATCAGGAATCCCGTTTCGTGAAGCAAGCTTCAGGGTTGATTTCAGCTTATCCTTCACCTCGTCGGTATCTTCATTCTCAGACTCCACCCACTTGTCATGGACCTCTTCATAGTTGGCTTTATCCGATTCGGAAAGTTCCTTGGCTTCCTTGGGATGTTCCAGGATGGCCTTGTGAATCTCTTCTGTATAGAATTCCAGGGTCTCATTGGTCTTCAGATTAAGATCGAAGCGCATATTCACGGTGTTGATTCTCTCCACAAAAGACGGGAGATGATTGATGTACTGATTCACGGAAATATCCATGGCCAGGTTGATGGCCAGTTTCCGATACTTGTTTTTCAGAATCCTTTCCCTGCCATGATGCTTCAGAAGAATATGAAGGATCTCATGTTTAATCAGCGCCACAGCTTCCCGTTCCGAAAGAAACAGAAAGGAGAGCGGATTGAACAGAAAATGGATCTTGTTTCCTTTCAGCATACTGGCAGTGGGAAAGGTCAGATTGAAGTCGATCTCTCGCATGGTATCTCCCAGAAAAAGGGCATAGTAATCTTCTCCGCCATTAAGCATCCTGAAGGAAATCTCATTGAGATAATCAAAGAAATCCTTGTTGAAGCCTTGACGCAGACGTTCCCCCTCCATATACTTCTGAAGATCGAAAAGAAGCGCCCTTCTTTTCTGCATCAGTGCATCCTGTTCCTGAAATTCCTTATTGAAATTAAGATCTACCATAACAATCGAAGAACCCCTCTATGAATGTATCTGAATTGAGCAGCAGCGGATAGACATCGGGATAGTCACTTTTCAGCTCTTTCATCACTGAGATTCTCAGGTCCTTGGGCATGAGATTGAGCACCTCCGAAAATCGGTCTCCATGTTTCTCCGTCATACGGTCTCTCAGCTTCAGGATCATGTTCTTTGCCAGAATGTACAGCCTGGAATGGCTGGCCTGACTGATCTCGTCCCGGACAAACTGCCCCAGCACATCCATCTCGTACAGATCATCTGGTGAAATCAGTGGATTTCTGTTCTCCTCCAGAAATGCCGTGAACTCCTGAGCAAGCCTGGTGCCCACATTCCCTTTGACCAGATGGTACAGCGTCTTAGGCTCATAGTTTCTCTTCTCGAATACTTTCAGCGCATTGGAGACCCTCTCCCAGCTTCTGGGTGTAGCCTGAATGTACTCATCCTCGCTGGTGTAGCTCAGATACTCTCTGAAATTGGAGATGAACTGAAGGACCTGTTCATGGATCTGTCCTTCCTCCATGCCCCAGCGGATCCATTCCTTGGGATCCGAATCCATGTTGAACCAGATGAAACGGTCTTCCTGGGCCGGGTCCATATCCACCACCTGATAATCCGTTTCCCGGAAAGAATCCATCTTGTTTGTGGGATTCATGGCCGCTGCCACAAGCACTCTGTCGGAGAGCTTGTATCCGTTGATTTCTCTGTTGAGAATCAGGTTCATGAGCTCCTGCTGCACGCTGTGGTCACAGCGGTTGATTTCGTCGATGAAGAGCATCACCCTGCCTGGATTGTTCTGCAGCCAGGCATCAATCTCCATGAGCTTATGATGGGTCGCATAGTAGGTCTTTCCTCCTACCACCATGGGCAGACCTCCGATTTCTCCTTCCTTCAGAAGATTCGCATCGATGTTCACCAGATACATATCATTTCTCTTCGCAAAATCCTTGATGAGCGATGTCTTTCCGATACCGCTCTCTCCTATGATCAGTGGCACTGCGCGGCTAAGAAGCGACAGTTCCACAGCTTCCAGTGTTTCTTTATAATTCATTTCTGTCTCCCTCTCCTATCTTGCCAGCACATAATCAATGAGTTTCTGTTTCGTGCTTCTGGACCCGTGGTCTCTGATATAGTTCACTTTATTGATGTCCAGAATCTGAAGCTCCATGAAGTCTCTGATATACTCCGGCGTCACATCTTCACCACTGAACTTTTCCTCCAGCACCTCATAGAGCATGTCCATGTCCAGAGAGTCGTAGATGTATTTCACGATTTTGATGTTGGCCAGAAGATACTTCTTCAGCTCCTCTTCCGTGTAGTCTCCCACATAGGTGATGGCCTGCTCGCTTCTTCCGATGGCGGCCACCTTTGCTTCCAGACATGGGGTTTTGACATATTTCAGCGCACTCCAGAAGGTATTCACCGCTGCAAGCTGCACTTCACAGCCCGGCGCTTTGATATACTGGATGGAATCAAAGTCTCTTTTCACCGCTTCCATCTGGAGCTCTAGTGTCTGTTCCCTGATATACTGGATGGCCCACCCCTTGTTCTTCACCGCGGCCAGCTGCACCTCGTAGGGTGCATCCTTTATGAATCTCAGACTGTTCCATCCTCCAGTCACCGCTGTCAGCATGACAGCCAATGGTGGACTTTTGATATACTGAATGGAGGATGGTGTCTTCTTCACCGCCTCCATCATCACATCAAAGGATGGACTCACCATATGCCGTATTTCATTGCCATTTCTTTTCACCAGTTGAATTTCTTTTTCCTGTTCCATTTCTTCCTCACATCATTTCCTGCAGTTTATTTCTCTTTTTCCAATTACCATTATACTATTAAATTTCACAAAATCAAAGTGTCGTTTAAACAGGCACCCAGATACAGGATCTGACTGCCCGAAATACTATCTGAACCGATTGATTTCCTTTTTCACCAGAAGATGCAGCTGATTGAGATCCGATACATCTCCGTATTCGATGAGTTTGTTCAGCTGACTCTGAAATCTGGATGCTTCCTGAATCTTGTTCAGAGACATGAGATAGAGAATATCATTCATGATGGATGATACGATGGCCGATTTCACTTCGAAGAGCTTCTGGGCATCCTTGATTTCATCCTTGATGTCCAGCATGGTCTGATCCAGCTGATAGGCCGACTCTGCCGCTTCCTTCAGCTTGCTCTTGATGTTTTCCGGTATGCTCTGCTTGTATTTGTAGTTCAGGCTGTGCTCGGTCACTGCCCAGAAATTCATGGCAAGGGTTCGAATCTGAATTTCGGCGATGATGTTGACCACGCCGGAGGCCATATTCACAGGATACTGAATGATCATGTGATAGCTTCTGTAGCCGCTGGGTTTCACATTGGTGATATAGTCCTTCTCGTAGAGGATCTTCATATCCTGCCTGCTGCGAAGAATATTCACCACCGTTTCAATGTCATCCACAAACTGGCACATGATTCGGATACCCGCGATATCTTCCAGCTCCATGGCCAGACGATCATGGGGAATCTCAAACTTGTTGGCTTTTTCCAGCATGGAGGAAATTTCCTTTACTCTGCCCGTGATGAACTCAATGGGCGAATAATCGTTTTTCCTTCGATATTCCGTTCTGATTGCCCTCAGCTTGACCTTCAATTCTTCCACAGCCTGCTCATAGGGAATCATGAATGTTTTCCAGTCTTTATTGGCCATATTAAGCACCTCTCACATCCGATTCGGTTCACTCTTCGTTACTTCTATTATACCAAATTTATAGCAATAGTTATTCTTTTTGTGACAGGAAGGCTGCTTTTCTTACGAGACATCTGGGCATGAGCTTTGTAAGTACCGGAACCATCTTTTCAAATGTTCCTGGAATCACCACGGCTTTTCCCCTCCAGAGCCCAAGGTATCCTGCATCCGCCACTTTCTTCGCTTCCATGATGAAGGCTTTTGCCGTATCCGTCTTCTTCATCTCTGCACGTTCCTGAAATTCTGTTCTCACAGGACCTGGACATAAAGCGGATACTTTCACGCCTTCTTCCTTCAGCTCTTCATGCATGGCTTCTGAGAGACTCAGCACATAGGCTTTGGACGCATAGTAGTTGGCCATGACAGGACCAGGCATAAACGCCGCAAGTGAGGCCACATTCATCACATAGCCGAAGTGCCTTTCCACCATGGCGGGTATGAATAGTTTGTTCATCTGGAGCAGGGAAAGCACATTGAGCTTCACCAGATCCTTTTCCTTTTCGTAGTCCGTATCCTTGAGCCTGCCGAAGCTGCCGAATCCTGCGTTGTTTATGAGGTAATCCACTCGGATGCCTCTTCTTTCCACTTCCTCATGGATCTCATCTGGTGCTTCTTCCCGGGTCAAATCCTTTGCCAGAACCAGCACCTTCACCCCGTACTGGGCTTCTATTCTTTCTCTGATTTCATTGAGCTTCTCTTCTCTTCGCGCTACAAGTATGAGATGAATACCATCCCTTGCGAAATTCAGTGCGATTTCAAGTCCTATTCCAGATGTGGCGCCCGTGACTAATGCGTAACCTTCCATAATACATCCTCCAGTTTTTCGTTTTCTTCTATTATAATACAATCACCTGAACTAAATCTTATCTGTTCTTCTATTCCGCTTCATTCGGACATCACGAAAACCACTGAATATTCTAGGATTATCTTGCAGAAGGAGTTCATTCTTAATTCTATCTATCAAATACTTGACGATGAATATATCGTTTTTTTTTGTAACTATTTTCAAGTGTACATAGCATATAATATACTTATAAAAATATATGCCAAGGGGGAACACAATGAAGAAAGTTCTTATTCTGCTCAGTATCTTTATCCTATCCCTGACAGCAGCCTGCAGCAGTGAAGCCGCACCGGAAAATAAAAAGGCTCCGGAAAGAGAAACAGCCCTCACTGCGCCTGGCACGCAAGAGCCATCCCCTGATTCCACACCAGAAGAGCAAAGCCCAGATGTGGAACCCGTCTGGTATAGCGAGGGCTTTGTGATTCCTGAAGATCGCATCAATATCCTTCCTGATATTTCTCTGATTCCAGAGAAAGACATCAATCCAGAAAGCTACCTCATCAGAAATGAAAGTGATCAGGTCATCTGGTTTGGCGCCAACGACAGAATCGAGCTGAAAAGCTCTGATGGCTGGAAAAGGATCGCGACCATGGCCGAAGCTCCTGCCATAGGGTTCATGCTGGAGCCTGGACAGGAGGAGAAGTTCTGGATCAGCAGAGACAATCGGATCGACATGGTGGACGGCAGCTACCGTGTGATCATGGAATTCAATCTCACTGAAACGGACATCACCGGGAAAGACAGGCCAGGAGACGAAGCCTATTACCTCAGCGCGGAATTTGAAATCAGAGACTAGGAAACAATGCAAAAACTTCATGAATCATAAAGGCTCTGGTTGAACTATTCCCTCCTCCGATTCTTTAGAGGAGGATTCCTAAGTAGAGAAGCCAACTGACTTCTAATAAATTAGGCTGTACCTGCAGTACTTGCGGTACGAAGCCGTTGGACTTCCTATCAAAATCAAAATATCTCAGGAGGCGAAAATGAAGATTAAAAAATTCATCCCCATCATCCTTTGCACTCTACTATTTACAGTGGGGTGCTCATCCGTTGACGACAATGACGCACCAAATCTTGTAGCGGATTCAAATAATGAGATTTCATTATCATCTGAACAGCAAAAAGCTGTCCAGAACAGTATAGACTTTATTGAAAACTCGGAGTTTACTTCAAAAGACCGCATCGATCCAAACATAGTAACAATACAGAATGCAGATGAAAGAACATGGGAGCTTGTCTATCTGGAGAACGGTAAAGCAGATGAGCATGCTGTTGATGCTACGGACTGGATTATTACCATCGGTGATCGGTCAGGACACGACTTTGCACGTATTGTCTGCGATAGTGATACCTTCGAAGTGATTGGTTACGTGCCAATAGAGTAGGACGATGTTCTGAGTTATTAGTCGTCCTCGTGCTGAACATGCTTGTTATGTGCATCCAGGGAACTTTCTGACAAGTTCCCTGGGATTCTGCCCAGAGTCCACACCATCCTCATACAGAGTCCTCATAAAAGAGCGTATGGCTTCATAGTTGAAGTCATACGCTCTTTACTTTGTCTGTATAGCAGGGTCATTGCTTTTTGCAGCATCTTGCCTGAGAAGTCAGAAGCACCGGACAAGTGTGCCTTGTCCGGTGCCGTTACCATATCCTATTCTTATCCGATCAGTTCCTTGACCAGCTTTATGACATTGGGCACGTTGAATCCGTACTTCTCCATGACGATTTCTCCAGGAGCGGAAGCACCGAAAGTATCGATACCGAGAATCTTTCCTTCGTCTCCAGTGTATCTTTCCCATCCAAGCGGATTGGCAAGCTCAAGAGCCAGTCTCTTCTTCACAGAAGGATTCAGGACGCTTTCCTTATACTCCTTTGTCTGCTTCTCGAAGAGGTCCCATGAAGGCATGGAAATGACTGCAGCGTCAATGCCGTCCTTCTTCAGTTCCTGCTGAGCTTCGTAAGCCAGAGAAACCTCAGAACCTGTAGCGATGAGCAGTACATCACTGACTTCCTTCTCAGAAGGAGATGCAATGTAGGCACCCTTCTTGACCCCTTCCACAGCCAGCGCTGCTGATAATGGCAGGGTCTTCAGGTTCTGTCTTGAAAGAGCCAGTATGGTAGGTGTGCTTTCTGATTCCAGCGCCACTTTCCAGGCTGCCATGGTTTCATTTCCATCTGCAGGTCTGATGACGGAAAGATTCGGCATAGCTCTGAAGGATGGCAGATGCTCGATGGGCTCATGTGTGGGACCATCTTCTCCGACAGCTACGCTGTCATGGGTGAAGACATAGACCACAGGAAGTCCCATCAGTGCGGATAGTCTCACCGCTGGTCTTACATAGTCTGAGAAAACGAAGAAGGTTCCTCCGAACACTCTTAAGCCTCCATGCAGATGTACACCATTCATCATGGCACCCATGGCAAATTCTCTTACTCCGAACCAGATGTTTCTGCCTTCTCTCATCTCAGGTGAGAAATCTCCTGCACCCTTGATTTCTGTCTTATTGGATCCAGCCAGGTCTGCGGATCCTCCGAAGATGGTGGGCAGCTTCTTGGCGAAGAAGTTGATGGCATCTCCTGATGCGCTTCTTGTGGCGACACCCTTTTCTTCTTCATAGACAGGCATTCCTTCTGCCAGGTCTGCTGGCAGCTTTCCTTCTATGGAATCTTCCAGCTCTCCTGCAAGCTCCGGATATTTGCTGCTGTACGCTGCAAAGAGTTCATCCCATGCCTTGTTCGCTGCAACACCGTTTTCCTCCACATGGTTTCTGAAGGTTTCATAGGCTTCTTCTGCAACGGTGAACGGTTCATGGTTGTACTGGAAGAATTCTCTGGTG
>RZYZ01000230.1 GCA_009930125.1 Clostridia bacterium
CCTATATCCTATCCATGTTCTACGGTGCGAGAACCAGTAGAAAGTTCAATCTGGACATTCGCAGGAAATATATTCCGTATCATGAGAACCACAGCTTCGGAACCATGGAGATCACGCTGGAAAATCAGAATCTCCTGGTGGAGCGAAAAATTTCAGGTAAGAGAAAAGAGGACCTGTTCCGGATCTACGACAGGGATACCTTCGAGCAGGCTCCTTATTCCGAAAACCTCGGTAAGGACCTTCTGGATGTGGAACTGGAGGAATTCATAAAAACGCTGTATATCAGTCAGAACGGCACGAAGTTTCTCAATGAGAAAGATGAAGGCTTATCCACGAAGCTGACGAATCTCCTGGAATCCGGAGACGAAGAGGTTTCCTTCACCAAAGCCATGATGACCCTTGATAAGGAGATGAAACTGATCAAAGGAGCCCGTAAAACCGGAAAGCTGGACGAAATCTACCAGGAACTGTCAAAGCTTCATCTCTCCCTGGAGCAGGCGAAGTCCATGCAGAAAAGGAAGTCCGAGAGTCAGCGGATTCTGGCGGGTCTGGAAGAAGAGGAGGCGCAGATCCAAAGAAAGAAAGAGGAGATCCGCATTCTGAAAGACAGGATTCATCTCTATGAAGTGAAAAACGAATTTCTGAGGATCCGCAGAAATCTTCAGGAGCTGAAAGCCATAAAAGAGCAGAAGAGCACGAGCTTCACTCTTCCAGAGGATGAAGAGATGAAAGAGATCAGAGAGAAGGAAAGAAAACTCAGAGATCTCACAGAAGATCTGATGCTCCTTGAGGATGAACTGAAAGGCCTGAAAAGAAGGAAGATAGAAGTCGATATGAGTCTGGAGCCCTTCAGAGGCTACGAAGAAATCGGAAGGGAGGCCATCCTGACGATGGTGCGCCTTCAGGGTGAGGAGCTGCTCCTTGAAGAGAAGCTGAAGTATTTCAGGACGGATTCCACTTTCAACAGGAATCTTCTGGAAAGACGGGAAGAACTGAGCAGACTGCTGAAAAACTATCAAAAGCACCTGACCGGACTGAAATCCAGAAAACCTTCCCTGATGATCGCCTCTTTAGCCATACTGCTTACTGCTTTCGTGGTGCAGTCCATCACTGACAATCTCTGGGCTGCAGCAGGAATTGGTGGAGGTTCTCTCATGATCTTTCTTCTTCGCGGACCTCTGGAGAAAAAACGCATCGCGCATCATCTGCGTCAAGTGGACAGCATAGAAGACGCCATCCGAAGCATAAGCGCAGAGCTTCAGATGAATCCCGATGAAGTGATCCGTTCCAAAAGAATCATCGATAAGATGCCGCGAGACAAAGAGAGACTGCAGCTGGTCAGAAGACAGGAAGAAGTGGAGCAGTATAAAAACAGAGTCTTTCAGCTGACCAATGCAAAAACCGTTGAAGAGCTTCTGAAAGGAGAAGAAGAATACAGGTATCTTCTGGATGAGGAAAAGGAAATCGGAAAAGAGATCCTCAAAACGGAAAAAGAGATTCAGAGCAGAAGTGAACTGAAGGAGAATCTTTTTGCTGCATATAAAGCGCGCATTACAGAGATCGGATTCAGAGAAGAGGAACATGACCCATACGGTTTTCCGGATCTTCTGGATCTGGAGATCATGAGGCTTCAGGAACTGAGCAATAAAGAATCCGGCCTCCAATATGCACTGAAAGGCCTCATCGGGGACAGAGAGGAAAAGGAAGTCCAGCAGGAGCTCGATGCCATGGAATCCCTGGGCATTACAGAGGATCTGGACCTGGAGGCTCTGGAAACCAGAGAGCGTGATCTTTCGGATAGACTTGCGAAGATGGAGGAGAAAAGCAGCAAGGTTCGTCTGGAAATGAGAGAGATGAGCTTCACAGAACCTCTTCAGATTGAGGATGCCATCCTGAGCCTTCAGGAAGAAGAGAAGATGCTGAAAAGAAGGTATGAGGTGCTGGAGCTGACCAGAAGCCTCATGAAAGATTCCTATGAGAAACTCCGGAAGGAGTTCACAGGCACGCTGAATGAAAAGGTGACGGCCATCTACAAGGAAATCACAGGAAAAGAGAGAACAATAAAAGTAAGCGAGCTGTTCTCCATGAATTACCAGGAATCAGGCATGCTCTGGGAGGATACTTTTCTATCCCACGGGTCCATGGAGCAGCTGTATCTCTCCCTGCGAATCGCCATGGCGGACCTCATCTATACGGGAACAAAAGTCCCACTGATTCTTGATGAGGCATTCTCCAGCTATGATGAGGAAAGGCTTCGTAAAACACTTCATTATCTCATGAAGTGCACGGACCGTTTTCAGATCTTCCTCTTCACCTGCCATAAAAGAGAGGTGGAAATGCTCAAGGAAAATGCCCATATTCACATAATTGAATAAGGATATCCGTTGATGTTCATGAGACGGGCAGAGCTTATGAACGATTTCTGAAATTCCTTCTGAATACGGTTTCATAATCCGGTTCTATGTTATAATGAGAGTGTAAAAGAAATACGAAAGAGGTACAGTGCATATGAATATTGCTTTTTTTCTAACCCCAAAGTCAGAACTGATTTACGAAATGGTAGACTCTACCATGCGACAGGTTCTGGAGAGGATGGAACATCATGGCTATTCTGCAATTCCACTCATAGACAATGATGGAAAGTATGTTGGAACTCTTACCGAAGGGGATCTGCTCTGGAAAATCAAGAACACCCCAGGGCTGTCCTTCAGAAACACCAATAAAGTGCTGGTCAAGGATATCGAGCGAAGAAAGAAACATGAAGTGGTCACCATCAGCGCAGACATCAATAACATCATCATTTTGGCACGTACACAGAATTTCGTTCCGGTGGTGGACGATGAAGGCGTGTTTATCGGTATCATCAAGAGAAGTGATATCATAGACTACTGTTATAACCTAATTACAGACGAAAAGATGATCGGTTGATAACATATTGCTTAGAAAAAGCTGAAGAAACTTCAGCTTTTTTATGTTACTATGTTGATATAACTATGCCATAAAAGGCGCAAGAAAGGGGTAAAGGCTACTATAAAGCCTAGTGAATAATATGGATGAAAAAAACATGAATGATATTTCCATGGAAGAAGCAATGGAAGGATTCGCTCTGAATAAAGTGAAGGATGGAGATATCCTAGAGGGCACAATCCTAAAAGTGAACAAGGATGAGGTCATTGTAAATATCAACTACTATGCAGATGGTGTGATTCCTAGAGATGAGCTCACCAAAGACCATCATGAAGACATCACGCAGACCAACAGCATCGGCGATAAAATCAAAGTGGATACCCGCGATGGCAGTTACATTGAACGTGCATAGTCTTCCCTGACACACAACGCCAGATCAAAACACGCAATAAAAAATCCCACGAGATGTGTGATTGTTTTGTCTGCGTATTCTCGCATCCTCCGAAACCCACCCGGCCATCAGGGTTCCATCAGGCGGTATAGCACCGCCCATGACTCACGGCCATCGGCGTAAAGCAAAGGCTTTTCAAATACCTTTTGAAAATAATGGGGATCGTCCACATAGTCTTGATGCCCGAGTTGGCGGGTGATGGGATGGGTGTCCTCATCCGGGATATACAGATAATACCGAAT
>RZYZ01000231.1 GCA_009930125.1 Clostridia bacterium
TTATATAGGAGGACGGTACATCAATGAGAAGTGCCGCATCCAGCATCTGACCACTTTCACTGATCATCCTGCAGAGCACATCCCCCTGATGAACGGTTCTTGGGAATCCGTCCAGGAGATAGCCCTCTTTCACATCCTCCTGCTGGAGACGATTCATCACCAGGTCAATGGTCACTTCATCAGGCACCAGGAGTCCCTGATCGATGAAGCTTTTCGCCTTCTTCCCCAGCTCCGTGCCTTCCGTTATATTTCGCATGAAGATGTCTCCCGTTGAAATATGGGGAATGCCGAATTTTTCGCATATGAACTTTGCCTGTGTTCCTTTCCCTGCTCCAGGTGGTCCCAGTAGAATGATTCTCATAAAATAACCCCCCTAGAATGATCAGCTGAATTTTCTGACCATTTTCTTTCAGCTTAGCACTTCTTCAGTGAAATTTCCATAGGGTAATCCAGGGTGTTAAGGATTTGATCACTTTTCCCTTTCCTCCAGTTTTTCCATGAATCTTATGACCCGATCGTTCACCAGCCTGTCCTTCTCAAAATTCAGTGCATGGGAGGCCCCCTTCCAGCTTTCAATTTCAATATTTCTCACTTGCGCTCGTCCGACTTTCACCGCTTTTTCCGCATCATGAAGGAGACTCTCTCCCGCCATGATGGCCAGCACCGGACAGTCGATTCTACTTAGATCCCTTTTGCTGATTCTTCTGGGGATCGGTGTTCTGAAGAGGAAGTTCTCCATGCTGGTGGTTACGATTCTGGTCATGGGGTCTCCTTTCAGATCAATTTCACGATTCAGAAGAAAAGACAGCATCTTATCCTTGTTCCACTGGAACAGGAGAAACTGCTTCACTGTCTCCATGGTGATGGAGGTGAAGACAAACACAGGGTCCAGCAGCATCAGACTACAGACTCTCTTGGGGTAGTGCCGCACATAATTGGCTGCGGCCCATCCCCCCATGGAGGCTCCAAGAAGATGGATTTTCTTCAGTCCCAGCTTTTCAAGGGATTCCTCCAGCCACACCGCCTGATCGCGGGTCTTCACAAATGGCCTTGTCTGAATGCTTCTGCTCGGTTCACCGATGATATCGAAGGCGTAGACAGGCCTGTTCTTCATGAATTCCGGTATGTTCAGAAACCACATGTAGGACGATGCGTAATGGCCATGGAGGAGCACAAGAGGCGTCTTGTCTTTATTTTTCTCCTCTCCGAAGTGATAAACGCGGGCAAGCCCAAAAGACGTCTCGATATCGATGACTTCCTTCGGGCTTGGCAGATACTTCATGGCCATTGCATAGTATTTCAGAAATTCTTTTTTCGCTTCAGGAGATCTGAATCTGCTGAGGCCAAATTTCCTTCTTCTTTTCATTTCAGTTCACACCTTCCGTGTCCATTGAAACAGCTAAGCGTAGCACTTTTTCTCAAACGCCTCTTTACTAAATCATAGCACGAACACATCTTAAAATCGCTGATTTTCATAGAATACATGAAAGGTTCATTGTTTAAGCGGATACTAAACTTTTCGGGCTTACGCTGGAGTTCTCCCGTCGTTTCCAGGAAGAAATCTTCCCTTCCCTATACAGCCTGTTCCAAAGATATCTTCAGTTTCTTTGACTTCGCCCACTGCAGATAGACCATGGTGAAGATCACCAGTATACCGGTGGTGTCTGTCAAGAGATTCGGATCAATGAGCATGAGTCCTGCCCCACCGATGATGATCCTTTCAAAGGCTCTCATTTCCGTCATCATGAACCCTTCCATGGCCACGGAAACACCGAATATGCCGATGAGGGAGGTGAGGACGATTCTCACCACTTCTGGTGCTGTGGTATCAATGAGCAGCATCGCAGGATTGAAGGCGAAGATGTAGGGCACGATGAAGGCCGTTATGGCCAGTCTTGTGGCCGTGACCCCTGTCTTGAAGGGATTGGACTTTGCGATGGCGGACCCTGCATAGGCCGCCAGAGCCACCGGTGGCGTGATGTCTGCCACAATGCCGAAATAGAATACGAACATATGCGCCGCCAGCATCGGTACGCCCATACTCATGACGATGGGCGCAGTGATGGTGGCCATGATGACATAGTTGGCTGTGGTGGGGACCCCCATCCCCAGAATGATGCAGCTGATCATGGTGAGAAACAGAGCCAGGAGTTTACTGGTTCCGGCAACACCCATGAGGACATTGAGAAGATCCTGTCCGAGCCCCGTAAGGGTGACGATGCCTACAATGATGCCCGCGATGGCGCAGGCGATGGCAACCCCCATGGTGTTTTTCGCGCCGTTTGCCAGTGCTTCCGTGAAGGTCTTTGGCGTAAGCCTCGTGTCCTTGCTGAACATGCTCACGATGACCGCCGTCAGAATCGCATAGATGGCGGAATAGGCTGGCGTACGTCCCATGCTCATGAAGGTGATGAGGGTTACGATGGGCAGAAACAGATATCCTTTCTTAAAGAGCAGTTTCCAGAAATTGGGAATGCTTTCCTTAGGCAGACCCTTCAATCCCAGCTTCTTGGCTTCCAGATGGATCATCATGAATATTCCGGAGAAATAGAGCATCGCAGGCAGGATGGCTGTCATGGCGACGGTGGCATACGGCGTATCGGTCATCTCCGCCATGAGAAACGCCGCTGCGCCCATGATGGGAGGCATGATCTGACCGCCTGTGGATGCTGCCGCTTCCACAGCCGCTGCAAACTCGCTCTTGTATCCTGTTTCCTTCATGATGGGAATGGTCACGCTGCCGCTTCCTACGGTATTGGCCACGGAGCTTCCAGAGTACATGCCTTCCAGCGCACTGGAAATGACTGCCACCTTTGCAGGTCCGCCTGAGGCTCCTCCGGCAATGGAGTTGGCCATATCGATGAAGAAGGTTCCGATACCGGTCTTCTCCAGAAAAGAACCCAGGATGATGAACAGTACGATGAAGGTTGCCGCTACACCAAGAGGTGTTCCGATGATTCCGTCCGTGGTATAGAAAAGCTGATGAATGATTCTTCTCACGGAGTGACCGAAATAAAAGGCATAGGCGACGAATCCTGCTGCCACAACAAGGATCGGCAGTCCTACCACTCTTCTGCACAGCTCCACCAGTAGAAGGGTCCCGATGATACCCATGGCGATTTCCATAGGACCGATGTTCACCGCTTTGGCCACAATGGCTTCAAAATTAAACACATAGTAGAAGAACGCGCCTCCACCCATGACCGCAAAGAGCAGGTCATACCAGGGAATCCTGTTCACTCTTTTCGCATGGCTTTTACGGATGGGATAGATCAGAAATCCGATGAAAATCAGAAGCCCGATGAAGGAGGACCTTCTGACCTGTTCGGGCGGTGTGGCGATGAGTGTCATCCAGAACACGTACAGTGTGAAGGAGACCAGAAGTCCCGTGATCACATGCTTCATGGTTCCAGTGAAATGACGTGTATTGGACTCACGATCAAACTCTGCCAAAAGCTCCTCTACTGCTTTTCCATCCGTTACTACTCTATCAAGCTCTTTTCTTTTCTTCATATCTCTCTTCTCCGTTTCTATTTCACTACAATTGCTACAGATGCGTTTCTCCCGCATAGTT
>RZYZ01000232.1 GCA_009930125.1 Clostridia bacterium
AGATTCAAGCTGCAATATATTTTGCCACGCAAGCGCCATTCATCCCACGGCTGAAGCCGGGCAAGCTCGGTATGGGCTTTCTGGCGCAATTCCTGTAAAATAATAATCCAGATACTGATACCCATACAAGCCTAGTGGATTCACCTCTTTCAGGTGCCACTGAGAAAACTCATAGAGATGCTTCTCCAGAAGATTCGCCAGAATCTCCCGGTCTTCTTTTTTAACTCTTACCAATTCTATGTTCTGCGCAACAATCCCCCCATTTCCCTTCAGAATAAGTCCTATTCATGCTGTATTTTTCTTCAATGAATAGAATATGCAACTGTTACATTCATTATCGCATACACAAAGAAGGGCGGCTACAAAAACAGGAGTGATTGCCACTGTATTGATCCCAAGGACCTTCTCAGCATATTCTCTTCCATCACAAAATGGAAAGGATAAGACATCTGATGGAGTCATTTTACACTATTATTTTATATTCTTTCTGGAAACCGATGCCTGATGAAATTCCAGGCTTCTTACAGATTCATCTTCTACCAGCAGCAGCAGATCTTCTGCTTCTCCATAAACAAGGACACCATAGGTTTCTATGCCCTGATTATCAGCATAATCCAACGCAGCTTCATAGAAATCAGTTTTTTCCTCTCTGTATTCCATAACACCTATGGCATCTTTCCTTTCAATAACATACTGCAGAAGACTTCTATAATGCTCTTCATAAGCTTGTGCGATAAGCGAAGTATCTTCCTTTCTGTTCACAGGATGAACCAGCCAATCCATCATGAAAAATGCAGGATATTTCTCAGATATTTTCTCATCACCAAGAAGTGGGGAACTCACCTTGCTGCTCAAGAGACTTATTCCGATGAGCTCTTTGCTCTGATCAGAGGATTCTGTTCTTATTCCAGCCCATTCAAATTCAATCTCCGGATAGCTCTCTTCCAGCCTGTAAAGTTCCTCCATACTCAGATCCTTTTCAAATAGAATACTCATCGAGACATAGCTAATGGGATTCAGCTGCATCAGATGATTCATCACTTTCTCCTTGCTAACCGCTGCGTCATTGTCATTACTCGGATACATGATTCCCATGAACATAGAAGATTGCGATATCGGATCACTGTAAGAATTCTCAATTTCTCCGCGTTGTAAAACCTGATTGACGTCATAGTTTTCATCCGTGAACACATCTCTATAGGAATACATCACATTATACTTCCCGAATCCTTCCTGATCCACATAGACTGTGCTCGTACTCAGGCCTGGTTTGTTCAGCTCCGTTATGGCATACACATCAAAACTGATGTCATGATCAGATTGCCCTACAGAAGTTTTCATCGGATTATAGTACAGCGAGTCAACCAATGGAGATATTCCGAAAAAGATCGTAATGTACAACGCGACGACCAGCAGTACTGAACTAAGCACCACTTTCCTCAGTCGTTTATTCACACTCTTTTTAAGCTTACTGGTTTCCTCCTCATGGTTTTCACTGTCGGCCACTTCGAGTGAAAGATCCAGCTCTCTCTCCAGCTCTTCTCCCATAAATGCTTCGATCGCCTGAGCTTTTTCAATATCCTTTCGGATCATCTCCTCTTCTTCTTTGCTTACATTACCTTCCCTATAACGTTCTAGTAAATCTTTATAATCCATTTCCTTCCTCCAATTCTCTTCTGAGTTTCTTTCTGGCTCTATATAGTGTCGTCTTTACGGAACTCTCTGAAATACTGTGATTACTGCTGATATCCTTCACGGAAAATCCGCAGTAATAATAGAGAATCAGAATCTCTCTGTAGGAATCACTAAGCCTGATCACCAGATCATAGATCTGCCTCTTCTCCTCTGTTTCGATAATCTGATCCAAAATATCCACCTCGGGGGACTGTACTTTATCTGAAATATCCTCTCTGCTGTATTCCCTTTGCTTTCTGATAGAATCCAGATACAGATTCCTGCACACTCTAAACAGCCAGTATTTGATATAACTGACATCATCAATGGAAAGATATGCTTTGAAAAAGGTGTCACTGGTCAGATCCTGCGCATTATGATGGTCTTTACACAGTGAATAGGCATAGAGGTAGACTTCTTTATGGTACTTTCGGTATAATTCTTCCATTTGATTAGTAAGCACTCCAACACCCCTTTCACTATATATACGTATGAAAATGAATTTGGTTACATGAACTTGTATAAATTTCTTCTTTCAGTTTAATCACTATGCTGAGTCCAATTAGTGAAATCTTCTGATAAAGATAAACCAGCAAACCATTCCTGATGGTCTATCTTGATCAATTATGTCCATGCCGACTCAGAAGTGAAATAGCGTTCAAATTCTCTTTTAATTACTATGAACTATCCAGCTTGATCCTCATGTATCTATTCTATTCTATATACCTCATCATAGTATATTTTCAGTATAAATCTTTTGGACTTTTATTCCAGAAACACCACAAGAAAAGCACCTCAAAGAGAAAACTCTCGAGATGCTTCAACACTCTTTGTATTTTACTCATAATGACTTCGTTTCTTATTCTTTCATTTCCCTCTGAATCTTTTCCTGGAACGCCTTCTCATACTCCATAGGATCAAAGTCCAGTGAAACAGGAATTTCCTCCCAGGCAGACAGATAGGTGGCATTGATCATGCGTACACTTTTGATTCCTTCACTCAGTGGACAGATGATTTCTTCTTTTCCCAGTATGGACTGCACAAAGTTATTGATGAGCCTTGCCTGAAGAATCTTGTTGGGCAGCCTTTCGAAGTTATGCGCTTCCACCGCACTGGGTACTTGAGGAAAGGATTCCCTGGTGGTTTTCGCAAAATCTTCTTCTTCCATGGAAAGGGTCGTAATCTTCACAAGGCTGTCATTTTCGATGACAATCTGTCCCTTGCTAAAGGATAGTTCAAATCGATTTGTTCCTGGGCTTTCATGGGTGCTTGTAAGAAACTGTCCTGATGCACCACTTTCATAGAACATCTGGATCATCACATCATTTTCTGCCGTGATGGGTCTATGGAATCCTTCTTTGGTGAAGGCCATGACTTTTTCCGGCATACCTGTCATCCAAAGGAGTGTATCCAACTGATGGATAGCCTGATTCATGAGCACACCTCCACCTTCAGACTTGTAGCTTCCTCTCCAGATGGTCTGATTGTAGTAATCATAGGTTCTGTACTGATTGGTGATCTGCCAGATGACGCGCCTAAGCTCTCCCATCTCTCCATTCACAATTCTGTTTCTGACGAAATTGTAGATGTCGCTGCTTCTGTTGTTGAACATGACAGCCGCTTTCAGGTGAGGCATGGTATCTGATTCTCTTTTCAGCTCTTCCACTTCCCTGATCCCGATACCCACTGGTTTTTCAACCAGTACATGTTTTCCTCTTCGAAGAAGCTTCACTGCCATTTCCGGATGATAGAGATTGGGTGCCGTGATGATCACCGCATCCACCACATCCTCGTGGAGCATCTCCTCCAGACTGGAGAAAAGCTCTGTTTCGCCCAGCTCATATTCCTTTCTGATTCTTTCCAGATTGTCTCTGTTTCTTGAAGTCAG
>RZYZ01000233.1 GCA_009930125.1 Clostridia bacterium
TCCAGGAAAATGCTGGAAAAAGCGGCTGCAGGAACCCAGGCTGTCTACGGTGTCAATACAGGGTTCGGGAAGTTCTCGGAGGTGAAGATCGGTAAAGACGAACTCAAGAAACTCCAGAAAAATCTCATTCTCTCCCATGCCTGCGGCATCGGAAACCCCATGCGTACGGAAGAGGTTCGTGGACTGATGCTTCTTCGCATCAATGCTTTGTCCAGAGGATATTCAGGCATCCGGCTGGAAACAGTGGAGACGCTCACGGAAATGCTGAACAAAGGGGTTCATCCGGTGATTCCGGAAAAAGGATCATTGGGTGCGTCGGGGGATCTGGCACCTCTGGCACATATGGTGCTGACATTGATCGGAGAAGGAGAAGCGGAATACAGTGGACGCATCATTCCTTCCAGAGAAGCGATGAAGCTGGCGGGAATCAGTCCAGTTGAACTGGAAGCCAAAGAAGGGCTCGCACTGATCAACGGAACCCAGGCCCTCACCTCCATAGGCGCTTTAGCCTTTTACGATGCCTATCGTGCGCTCAAGACAGCCAATCTGTCTGCAGCACTGACCATGGAAGCGCTGAGAGGAATCACTACCGCCTTTGATGCCAGACTTCATCAGGTGAGAGGTCACAAAGGGCAGATTGATATTGCAAAGGAGATGCTGGAACTGCTGGAAGGTTCAACATCTGTAACAAGGCAGAATGACATCAGAGTACAGGATGCCTACTCCATCCGGTGCATTCCTCAGGTTCATGGAGCCATCAAGGATACCCTGGACTATGCCAGAGAAAAAATTACAATCGAAATCAATGCGGTGACGGATAATCCCATTGTTCTGAATGAAGACGAAATCTATTCCGGAGGCAATTTCCACGGAGAGCCCATGGCGCTTCTATTTGATTATCTGGCTATTGCAGCCAGTGAACTGGCGAATATTTCCGAGAGAAGGCTGGAGAGACTCGTGAATTACCAGCTGAACGATCTGCCTGCTTTTCTGGCTCCATCAGGCGGACTCAACTCAGGATTCATGATTGCGCAGTACAGTGCAGCAGCCCTGGTTTCAGAGAACAAGGTGCTTTCTCATCCGGCATCAGTGGACTCGATTCCTTCCTCCGCCAATCAGGAGGATCACGTATCCATGGGAAACACAGCTGCACGAAAACTGAGAGATATCGTTGAGAATACAAGACGTGTTCTTGCCATTGAAGCCTTTGCAGCCTGCCAGGCCATCGACTTCCGTGAAGGTCTGAAACTGGGCGTTAGGACTTCAGAACTGTATGAAAAAATCAGGGAAGAAGTTCCATTTATTGAGGAAGATGTGATTATGTATGAGCAGATGAACAAAGTTTATGATATATTGGACTCATACATATAAGAACGATAGTCAATAAATCTGATTCATGTTAATAATATGATAATGTTTAATTAATATCTCGTGAGAAGCATGAAATTGTATTCTATAAGGTCTAAAATATTATGTAAGAGGTGAAAATATGTTAAGAGAATTATCCATCAATGATTTTACCAGCGTATTAGGTGAAGGGAAAGCGACTCCAGGCGGAGGCGCAGCGGCCGCATTAAGTGCGTCTTTGGCAGCAGCGCTTACTTCCATGGTGTTCAATCTTACCATCGACAAGAAAGCCGCAAAAGACTATCCGGAATCCGTCATCAGATCCATGAAGGAAGCAAGAGAAGCTACGGACCGCTTCAGAGACAGATATCTGGAACTCATGGTGGATGATGCGGAATCTTTTGATGGACTCATGGCCGCATTCTCTTTGCCGAAGGAAACGGAAGAGGAGAAAACGCTCAGAAAGAGCAGGATTGATTCTGCAAAGGAACGTGTACTTGAAATTCCCTATCAGCTGGTCACGGAATCCTTTGATATGTACGACGCTTTGAAGATCGCAACGGAGTATGGAAACAAGAATGCCATTTCTGATGCCGGTGTAGCGGCGATTCTCATTCACAGCGCCATCGAAGGTGCAGCACTGAATGTCTTCATCAATCTGGCAGGGTCAGAGGTCAATGAGGAAAACATCAGTCTGAAAGCGCAGACAGATGACTATGTGGAGAAATCCAAGAGCCTTAAGGAAGACATTGTGGCCACTGTCATTGATAAAATCTATGGCCGACAGTAATTATAATAGTTATAATATGTTTACGATTTAGACATATTTAACCCTTGTAAATTACTGTGGTTTGTTGTACTATAGATACATAGTAAATAATAATCATTACAACTTAAAACTTGTTATAAATTATGGAGGTAGAAAAATGGCGAAAGCAAATTTAGAGAAGAAACTGAACCAGTATGTGGCGGATCTTATGGTGGCTTACACGAAGCTGCACAATGTACACTGGTATGTAGAAGGAAAGCAGTTCCATGCAATGCATGAGCTTTTTGAAATGTATTATGACAAAGTCACTGAGGATATGGATGTGGTAGCTGAAAGAATGCTGCAGCTGGATATGAAGCCAGTAGCTAGCCTCAAGGGTGCACTGGAAATCGCAAAGATTGAAGAAAGAGAAGAAAGCTTCGGTAAGGATCTGGAATTCGTAGAGATCGTGAACAAGGACTTTGAATATCTTCTCAAGCTGACTCTTGAAGTGAAAGAAGAGGCAGAAAAGGCTGGAGATGATCCTACAGTGGATATCATGAATGAGTTCACAGCCTATTATCAGAAGCAGCTGTGGATGATCAAGGCGACATTGGCATAATTGAAAAACTTCAGATAAGCCCATAGAAGATGAACAGATAAAATCAATAATTCTGATCAGATAAACCAGACAATATCTGTAGATCAAAGAATAGTAAGTCGTATGATTTGCAGATTAGATAAAACAATGACACATAACAGGAAAATGGAGGATGAAATTAATGACAAATTTAGAGAAGAAACTCAATCAGTACGTGGCAGACCTTATGGTGGCATACACCAAGCTTCATAATGTGCACTGGTATGTGCAGGGAAAACAGTTCCACAGAATGCATGAACTTTTTGAAGGTTACTATGACAAAGTGACAGAAGATATGGATGAAGTGGCTGAAAGAATGCTTCAGCTTGACATGAAACCTGTGGCCAGCCTGAAGGGTGCACTGGAGATTGCAAAGATCGAAGAAAGAAATGAAGAATTTGCCAAAGATATTGATTTAGTGAAAATCGTAAAGAAGGACTTTGACTATCTTCTTAAACTGACACTGGAAGTGAAGGAAGAAGCAGAAAAGGCTGGAGACGATCCTACAGTGGATATCATGAATGAATTCACAGCATATTACCAGAAGGAACTCTGGATGCTGAACTCCACATTAGCTTAACATAAGATTCAGGACCCCTCAGTAACATGAGGGGTCTGTTTTATGCTCTACAATAGCATGAATGCGGTTTTCTCATGAAGTACCTTGATAAAAGGCTCATACATCTGTATAATTGAAAAGATGTAAATGAATGTGATAAAGTGAGGAATAGGTTAATGAAATTAGGAATAGTAGGATTGCCCAATGTCGGCAAAAGCACATTGTTCAATGCGATAACGAAAGCCGGAATTGAAG
>RZYZ01000234.1 GCA_009930125.1 Clostridia bacterium
AATGCCATGAACACCCAGATCCACAGCGGACCTGAAAGCGGACATGGTGTTTTCCGGATAGACAGAAGAATTACCTCTGTGTGCATAAATGAGCATAGGATACCTCCAGTTCAAGGGGATGAGCCCCTTTTTCTTCTTATCTACATTATACTAGTATTTGTATTCTATTGTTCTATTTTTGATGTTGTTATCAAGGAATTTACATAACGCTCTGCCCGATCGGTCTCTAAAGTGGAGATATCCTGAAAACCAGAACAGTTTTTTCCTTTTTCCCACAAATAAAAATCTGGTTTGATATAATGAAAGATGTCTTAAAATGAAAAAGAAATGAAGGTGAAGAAATGATCAGACAATTTATAGAATACTATAAGCCCCATAAATGGCTTTTTTTCCTGGATATGTTCGCTGCCACCCTGGTGGCTGTGACAGATTTGATTTTTCCCCAGGTCACAAGAACGTTCATCAATGATATCATCCCGGATAACAATATGGAGCTGCTTTTGAAAATCGCCATCGCGCTGTTGTTTCTCTACATACTCCGGTTTTTCCTGGATTATATTGTAGGGTATTATGGACATCTTCTTGGCGTGAGAATGGAATATGACATGAGAAAGGATATGTTCCATCATCTCCAGAAGCTGTCTTTCAAGTACTATGATGAGACAAAGACCGGTCATATCATGTCAAGGCTGGTCAACGACCTGAATGAAATATCGGAGCTTGCCCATCACGGCCCCGAAGATATCTTCATCTCAGGCCTCATGCTTCTGGGATCCTTTGCGCTGCTGCTTGGCATCAACGTGAAGCTCACGCTCATCGTGTTTTCCATTGTTCCGTTTCTGGTGATCTTCGCCATCGTCTACAACAGCAAACTGAGACGAACTTTCCGTCAGATGCGGGAAAAGCTCTCGGACATCAATGCGGGACTGGAAGACTCCATATCCGGTGTGCGTGTGGTGAAGTCCTTCACCAACGAGCCATTTGAAGAAAAGAAGTTCGACCATGGAAATGAAAGCTTCAAGATTCTAAGAGGACGAAGTGTACGGCACCTGGGCATCTTCACTGGTGGCATCAACTTCTTCTCCAATATCCTGAACCTCACAACCCTTACTTTCGGCGGATATTTCCTTTATAGAGGAGAAATCCAGACCGGAGACCTCTTTGCCTATATCATCTACATGGGGCTCATGATCCAGCCGGTGAAGAGACTGGCTAACTTTGTGGAGCAGTTCCAGAGAGGTATGGCAGGATTCAGAAGATTTTCCGAAGTCATGGCTGTGGAGCCGGACATCAGAGATATGGAAGGTGCTAAGGATCTCGTGGATGTGGAAGGAAGCGTCCGTTTTGAAAATGTGGCCTTCTCCTATGGAGACCGGGAAGCGGTTCTTAGAAACATCAATCTGCAGGTCCCCGCAGGACAGACCATTGCCATAGTGGGACCCAGCGGTGTCGGAAAAACCACCTTATGCAATCTGATTCCAAGATTCTATGAAATCGACAGCGGAAAGATCCTCATTGACGATCAGAACATCCAGGAAGTGACCATGGAAAGTCTGAGAGGTAACATCGGAATCGTGCAGCAGGATGTGTTCCTCTTCACGGGTACGGTTTATGAGAATCTACTTTACGGAAATCTGGATGCGACGGAGGAAGAAGTCATGGAAGCCGCGAAGAAGGCCAACGCCTATGAATTCATCATGGCCATGCCTCAAGGGTTCCAGACCTATATCGGAGAACACGGCGTGAAGCTTTCGGGCGGTCAGAAGCAGAGACTCTCCATTGCGAGAATGTTCCTGAAGAATCCCCCAATCCTTATCCTTGACGAAGCGACGTCGTCTCTGGATAATAAGAGTGAAGCGGTGATACAGGAATCCATCAGCGAGCTGGCCAAGGACAGAACCACCTTCGTCATCGCTCATAGAATGGCGACCATAAGAAACGCACAGAGAATCATCGTACTGACGGAGAAGGGCATAGAAGAAGAAGGGAACCATGCGGAGCTCATGAAGCTGCGTGGAGAATACTTCAAGCTGTATAACTCTCAGTTCAAACCTTCCGAGGTTGTATAGTCAAGTAAGCTGCAAAGGAGAAAATGAAATGAAGTTACTTATAGAGATGTTTATCTCCTTCTTTAAGATCGGCGCCTTCACCATTGGTGGTGGGTATGCCATGCTGCCCCTGATTCAGAGGGAAGTGGTGAAGAAGAAGAAATGGATCGACGAAGAGGATTTTCTCGATATGGTGGTGGTGGCGCAGTCTGCACCGGGACCACTGGCTGTGAACATCAGCGTTTTCACAGGATATAGAGTGAAAGGGATACCAGGGCTCTTTGCCACGGTTTTAGGCGCGACACTGCCTTCCTTCATGATCATCATCCTGGTGGCATCGGTGTTCATCGGCATTGAATCCAATCCCATCGTGGAAAGTATATTCAAGGGCATACGGCCGGCAGTGGTTGCGCTCATTGCCGTGCCTGTCATCAAGCTTGGCAAATCCGCCAAGGTGAACAGGAAGAATTTCATTCTTCCTGCGTCTGTTGCTGTACTGGTCGCTTTTCTTAAAGTCAATCCGATTTATGTGATTCTGTCACTGATTCTCATCGGAGTAGCAGTCGTCTATGCAAGGAGGGGTAAACATGGCAGTACTCATTGATCTGTTCATCACCTTCTTTAAAATAGGGCTTTTCAGTTTCGGTGGCGGCTACGCCATGCTGCCCATGATCCAGAGAGAAGTGGTGGACATCAACGGATGGCTCACCAGAGAATCCTTTCTGAACATCATTGGAATCAGTCAGGCCACGCCAGGGCCCATAGCCGTGAATACTGCTACCTATGTAGGATTCAAGACATCCGGGGTCATAGGCTCCGCCTTTGCGACCTTTGGTGTGATTCTTCCGTCCGTCATCATCGTATATACAATCGCAAGGCTTTTCATGAAGTACAAGGACGGCATCTATGTGCAGAGCGTTCTGAAATTCATCAGGCTTGGCGCCATCGGCCTCATTGCGGCGGCAGCGCTCTCCTTAATGGGCGATGTATTCGTGAATATCCCAAGTGTACTCATCTTCATCGCTGCGTTCTTCGCCAGCTACAAGCTGAAGATGGACCCGATTCTTATGATTGTTGTCGCGGGGTTCATAGGATTCCTCATATTCTGATAAGAAATCATGAACGAGCAGGAAGCCGGTTTTACCGGCTTCTTCTGCATTTCTATGAAGCAGATTTAAATGTAAAGTGAATAGACCATTAACAAATCCATTTTTCATTGTAAAGTGTATGTTAATCATGTATTATAGAAGAACACGGACGAGATAGGAAGTGAAATCGGATAATGTGTATGCGTATTTCATTGAAAATCAAAGGCTATGGAAATTGTAGTAAATTTACTTATTCTTTTGAGAAATTTGTACAAATAAGTGTTGACAGATGTTTTGAAGCCGTGTTATTATAGACAAGTCGCTTGAGACAAGTGATGAAAACAAAACACACAGTTCTTTGAAAATTAAACAGAATATAGGTAAAAAACCAAAGTACCTTTTCGA
>RZYZ01000235.1 GCA_009930125.1 Clostridia bacterium
GAGATTCAAGCTGCAATATATTTTGCCACGCAAGCGCCATTCATCCCACGGCTGAAGCCGGGCAAGCTCGCTATGGGCTTTCTGGCGCAATTCCTGTAAGGATGATTCCTGCCGCAAAAGGTCTCTTTCTTCCTGGGTGGACCGCGGTACTTGACCGCAGCAGTCCCATGAGAATAGCCAGCGCAGCGATGTCTATGAAGTAGGTGGCAGCGTACATCAAATCAGAACCTCCAGATGCTCATATTTTTGTTGTGACTCATTACAGTTATTGACCTTGGTCTGCATGCATCCTGCAGAAATTAATGATAAAAATTTATCAATAAAGAGGTGCGATATCTTACACTGTTCTAGATACAGGAGCCTCTTCTGCTATGGTATTCATCTCAATAATAAGCTCATTATATATGCAACTTTATTCTCAGTCAATTCAGAAAATTGACCTCAGTGGAATTTTGAAGCATCTGGACAAAGATCAAATCCGGAATCCCTCTGAAGAGGTTTCCGGATTTACCATTTCTATTATCGGATGCTACAGCACCCTGGCCAGATGCATCCCCATCACCAGAAAAAGAATCAGTCCGCCTGCCATTCGGTGCACACTCAGATAGAGTTCTGAAGGCTCCCCACCTTCCACCCACAGAAAATGCTCCAATTTCCATGCCAGTTCAGGAAAGAGGATCAGGAAAACGCCGAGAGCGGAAAGAAGCAGCAGAATCAGCACGATGACTACATTGGCTTCCACCATATTGTCTCCCATGGAGGAAACGGCATCCTCCAGACCATAAATCATCTGCACATCAAAGGGCAGATCTTCTATTCTGCCATAATTTCTTGTTGCGATTCCTTCATCGCTTTCAAACCACCGGCTTTCGGAGATGGCTTCCACATAGACCTCTTCGCCATTTTCCGAAATGCGGTATCCTTTCTCGAAGAAATCATCCGATTCCACCCTGAACTCTTTCTCACCGTATTCCACTGTATATCGCGCCGCAAAGGAAACCTGATTCTTGTCTGGATCCTCAATACTCACTCTCAGGAGTTCTCCATCCTGATCTTTAAAGACCCTATCCCCCGCCTCTCTGGACACCAGATGAAACCGAGTATCCTCCACCTTGAAGGAAGTGTCTTTCCGATAGGCGAAAAATCCCAGCAGGATATTCAGAAACAGCAGCAGTAAGACCGCAGCCCCTAACCAGTTCATTCGCCTCTTCATATAGTCATCATTTCCTGTTCTGTTCATGGATCCTCCACCTTTCAGATTTTCTGTTCCATTATATTACATCTTAATATATTCATATTATTAATTCATTGATCCGAATATATTCTTCGTAGTAAGAATAGTATAACAATATTTTCCTATCCTGTATTCCCTATTCTCAGCTTTACCGATATTTCAGCCGGTTTTCATCCAGAAATATCGGATTTTCATCACAGTTCATCCTATTCTATGGCCCCTGACTCTCTAGAAAATTGTGGCTCTCCATTGGCTGGAAGCACCACCAGGTCACACCTGTATCCATTTGCTGATCCGGCAGTGTCAAAATGAACCGCTGGAGACTCCTCACAAAAACATTGCTCTTCTTAAATTTTGATGATAATATCATAAAAAATATAGGAAGCGGTCTCACAGGAATCCTATAATGAACACTGGAGTATGTGCTTCCGAGCTGAAAGAAATACTCTTCCATCAGGCTTTTTCAGAACCTTACAAGTAATAACCGAAATCCGGGAGGAAATCTTCATGATTACAATCAGAAACAGATATCTTGTGCTTTTCGGAGCAATTCTTGCTCAACTGACCATCGCCGCCCTCTATGCATGGAGCATCTTCGGCATCGCGATTCAGAGTGAAAGAGGATGGGGGGAAGAAGAGGTTCTGCTCACCTATTCCATTTCCGTATTCACCTTTGCCTTCAGCACGATTTTTTCAGGTAGAATCGTGGACCGTAAAGGTCCACGTCCCGCCCTTCTCATCGGGGCGTTCCTCTATGGAGGCGGCCTGATTCTTTCCTCTTTTGCCCAGACTCCGCAAATGCTCTATCTGACCTACGGCATACTCACTGGAGCAGGAGTCGGCTTCGTTTATGTATGTCCCCTCTCCACACTGGTCAAATGGTTTCCGGAGCATAAAGGTGCCATCACAGGGCTTTCCGTCTCCATGTTCGGCGGGGGAAGCATCCTTTTCAAGGAAGTGATTTCCTACTTTCTTGAGGGTTCTACAGTATCGGGCGCATTCTTCAATCTGGGCATCCTCTCCTTCGCACTGATTCTCATGGGTGCTCTCCTTACAAATAACCCGGAAGGATTTGAGAAGCAGAAGACTGAAAAGGAAGAAGGGGATTACACCACCTTTGAAATGGTGAGGACCTCCCGATTTAGGCTCCTGTTTCTCATGTATTTCCTTGCATGCATTCCCGGGCTTCTGATACTGGGATCTGCGAAAAACATCGGCATTGAAGTGGCCGGACTTGAAGCAGGCGTCGCCGCAGGCATCATCTCCATCCTGGCCATATCCAATGCAGGAAGCAGGCTGGTTTCCGGTGCGCTGTCCGATAAGATCGGCACCCTCTCTGTGCTGAGAATCATCTTCTCCATTACCGTCATTTCCCTCTTGCTGCTCAGATTTCTGGTGGAGAACAGAATCATGTTCTATCTGGGCGTCATGGGTGTTGCCATTGGATTCGGAGGCTTCCTGACCCTGTTTCCCATATACACCAATCAGGCTTTCGGCAGATTCAGATACGGATCCAATTACGGTATCATGTATCAGACCTATGGACTGCAGCCCTTGCCGGGGTACTCCTGAAATCTGCTGCCGGAAACTACACCAACACTTTTATCATTTCCACCCTCTGCGCAGCCGCGGGACTGGGACTATCCTTTCTGCTCCGCGATAAAAGTGCAGCGGCAAAGGAGAAGATTCGAAAGATCATCTGAGAAGCTTTGCCTGAAAGAAGCAGCCCTATTCTTATGCTAAGGAGAATAGGGCTGCTTCTATGTGTGCTATCTTCTTCCTACGTGGACCTCATGGGTGCCTTATTCTTCACCCAAATCAGCTTTCAAAGAAATAGACATCCCCAGGGGTTCCATCCTCATAGTCCGTTCCAGGATAGGCTTTTACAAGTTCGTAGTCCCCTTCTGTCAGACGCGATATGCTCTTCTCCCAGAAGTGCACGGAAGGAATATTGCCCGGATGCAGCTTCAGTTGCCATTTCCCTCTATGCATATCCGCAGCGAGCCTGAATGCTTCATAACCAATCCCCTTTCTTCGATATTTGTGCAATACGAAAAATTCAGCCATCTGAAAATCTGTCTCCCGGTCATGAACTTCCGGCAGGGTGATGACCATGACGAATCCTGACAGGTTTCCCTCCACCTTAATGAAGTATGCCCATCTGTTCTCTTCTTTGACACTCCCACAGCTAAAGCAATGGGATTCTTGGGTGATTAAACGCCAGTCTGTTTCCAGTAGGCGAGTATGACCCCAAGCTGAGGGCATGCCAT
>RZYZ01000236.1 GCA_009930125.1 Clostridia bacterium
GGGTATCACAATGGTAAGGATTCCGTGGAAATCAGCTGGGTCTCCTACCCGCATTTCTTTAAGACAGACAATCTCATCGTCTTATATGTAGGAGAGGATGAAGACATCCTTCATGCACTGGAAGACATCCTCGGAGAACCTTTTGCAGGATATCAGGGATAAAGAAGGACCGTTCATCGGAAAATTATTCAGACAAGAGAAAGAAGGCCGGTTTCCCCACGGAAGCTGGCCTTCTTTCTCTGACCTTCTTTTTCAGTTTTCACTTCGCGCATTCTCTCTTATCTGTTCTCAAACTATGCTGAAGAAGACCCCTCAGATGCTCATGGCGCCACAAATTCCACTTTGATTCTGTCCGGGTCCTCGAAAAACACCGCATAATAATCTCTTCCTCCTGCATAGGGATGCCGGTCTTCGTAGAGGATGGTGACGCCTCTTGCATATAGCTTTTCCGTCATCTCATCCACTTCCTCCCGTGATGCGGCATGAAAGGCAAGATGATTGAGACCTGTAGCGCACCTGTGATAGGGAATGTCCTTGAATCGGTCTTCTGTCTGGACAAAGACCAGATAGGTATCTCCCAGTCTGAAGCTTTTTCCTTCCTTCCATTCCTGATACAGTTCATAGCCCAGTTCATGCAGAAACCATTCCCAGAAGTCCGTGGACCGCTGAAGATCCGCTACATAGATTTCAATGTGGTGTAAAAGCCCTTTTGACATAAGAAAACCTCCCTGTAATCTGAATTCATGTTATGCATTACTTCTCATTTCCATCTTCCTGACTTATATTCTACACCAATTTATCTGCTTCAACGCAAAAAGGGATCCTTTCACAGAATCCCTTTCTTTCAGCTGTTTTCAGAGCCTTCATCACAGTTACAGGGGGGACCTTGAAACTGATGATTCGCTCTTATCTTTCATTGACCAAGAGCACCATGAAGTCATTGACATTGGTACCTGTAGGTCCTGTCTTCACAAGAGCTCCTACAGAGTCCAGTCCATGATAGCTGTCATTATTGTCGAGATAGACTTCCAATGGGATGTCTTTCTCTCTCAGCTTCTTAGCGGTATCTCCATCTATGATTCCACCTGCGGCATCTGTAGGCCCATCGGTTCCATCGGAACCAACAGAAAAGAAGACCGTATCTTCCAGTCCTTCAATGCCCTGTGCGCAGGATAAGGCCAGTTCCTGATTCCTTCCGCCTTTCCCATTTCCTCTGATCTTCACCACGGTCTCTCCACCTGCGATGATGGCGCAAGGGGTCTTGAACGATGAATTACCGTTTCTTATTTCTCTTGCCATGGCACTGAAGAATCGTCCAACTTCCCTTGCTTCCCCATCCACAGTGGAGGAAAGAAGATAGGATGTGTAGCCAAGACTCTCAGAAACCTCCATGGCAGCGCTGCAGAGCGCTGTCACGCTTCCCGTAATGACCGTTTCACAGTTTTTCAGGTCTTTCGGCGTTTCAATCTTCAGCACTTCCAGAATGTGGGGCTCCACACTCAGCTGGTATCTCTCCAGTATCTCCATGGCTTCCTCACTGGTGGAGGAGTCTCTGTAGGCTGGTCCTGACGCAATGGCATCCAGCGGGTCTCCGATAACATCTGATAAAACCACAGAGAAAATGCTGGTGTTCTCACAGTGCTGGGCAAACTTTCCGCCTTTGACCTTGGATAGATGCTTTCTCACTGTATTGATTTCCACAATGTCCGCTCCGCTTTTCAGAAGCTGGTCTGTGATATCCATGATGTCTTCCAGAAGCACGCCGTCCATGGGCATCTCAAAGAGCGCCGAGCCTCCACCGGAAACAAGAAAGACCACCTGATCCTCTTTCCCCAGCGCACTTGTCATATCCAGTACTCTCTTCGTTCCTTTGATGGAGTTCTCATCCACGATGGGATGGCCCGCTTCAAAGATTTCAAGATCCCCGATGGGACCTCTGCTATGATCGTATTTTGTGATGACCACACCGCCCGTGACCTTCTCTTTCAGCATTTCATAGGCTGCTTCCGCCATATTCCAGGAAGCCTTCCCGATGGCGATGAGGACCACTTTCCCTTTGAAGTCTCTTCCGGAAAGAGCGGCTTTCACCGCTTCATCCGGCTTCACTCGGTTTATGGACTCTTCTATAATCTTAAATGCATCTTCATGAATTTTCATATTCTTCTCCTTATGAAATGAGCTCCAGTTTCTTCAAAGCCTATCATCTACTGCTCATAAACATCCTAGATGATTCCTGATGGTACTTTGGCTGTCCTAGAATACATTCTTCAACACAATAGACCTATGTCCCTGTTCTATTGTAATCAGAATTCGCAATCATCTTGAAGTGTTCGATTTCTCTCAAGTTATAATGTCACAAAAAGTATAATTTCGAAATTCTATAATGATATTAATCACTCCTGTTTTATATATATATTAAATGATGCCCAGGGTCTTGAACCCGAAAATAAACAGCGTCATGGTCACATTGGAGAGCAGCGTGGTCAGCATGATGATGCCGCTGGCCAGGTCGTGGTCTCCCTTTAGTGCAATGGTCATGATGTAGGATGCCGCTGCAGTAGGCACACCGAAGATGATATAGATGACCAGAAGCTCTTCGGCCTGGAAGCCAAACTGTACGGCGAAGTATACAGCGATGAGCGGTAGAATCACCAGTTTCAGCATAGATGCAATGAGAGAAATGCCGAAGCTTTCCCTGATCTTCTGGAACTTGAAGGAAGCACCAATGGTTAGTAGCGCCAGCGGTGTCACCAGTACGCTGAAGTAGGAGAATGTCCGTTCCACTACCATAGGCATACTGAGATTGAGACTGGAAAAGACAAATCCGATGATGATGGCAATGATCAGCGGATTCTTAAGAATCTTCATCCCAACAGACTTCAGATTGGCCTCACTTTTCTCTTCCGTTCCATAATAGGAGAAGAGCATCACCGCAAGAATATTATAGAGAGGAACAATGAATGCGATGGCAATGGGGGCTTTCGTGCCTACACTGCCCATGACGTTTTCCATGAGGGAATATCCCACATAGAGGAAGTTTCCTCTGAAAGAACCCTGAATGAATGCCGCCTTCTGCGCCGGATTCTTCACTGAAAACCTGGCGAAAACAGCCGCGATGAGCACACTGACCACTGTACCGATGACGACAAAGAGGATGAATCCCCAGTCGAAACTCTCCGCAAAGGAAGTCTTGGATACATCCGAAAACAGCTTGATCGGTAACGCCAGATTGAATACCATGGTATTGGCCTGTCGCACAAAGCTTTCATCCACGATGTTTCTTCTTTTCAGAATATAACCCATGAACATGACAAGAAAAATAGGCAGTGCACTGCCTAAACTGAATATAAAATTATCATACATAATTCCACCCCCACTCCATTATAGGATATACTATTTCATATATTGACACTCCCACAGCTAAAGCAATGGGATTCTTGGGTGATTAAACGCCAGTCTGTTTCCAGTAGGCGAGTATGACCCCAAGCTGAGGGCATGCCA
>RZYZ01000021.1 GCA_009930125.1 Clostridia bacterium
ATACCCCTATAGGGTATAACTCTATGCTAAACATTTCAATTTGGAAGGTGAATATAATCATGAATCATGTAACAATCTATACAACTCCAACCTGCATCTGGTGTAACCGTGCAAAGTCCTATCTGAGACAGCAGAACATTTCCTTTGTGGAAAAGGATGTCTCCAGAGACAGAGAAGCTGCCACGGAAATGATCCGCAAGACCAATCAGATGGGTGTACCGGTGCTGGACATCAACGGGAACGTCATCATCGGGTTTGATCAGCATGGAATCAACAGACTGCTGGGTCTATAGGAAGAGCAATGACAGGACATTCGGGAAACCGGATGTCCTTCAATTTTTTCTGGTGGGATATCTTCGGAGAAATTCCAATAGGGAAGATGTTAAAAATATAGCAATAGAACTTGACATCAGGTGTGACCTCGTGTAACATCAATTATGGATAAAAAATTAACAATGTATGGTGTGAACCCTGTGGTCCTGCATCCGACTGGCATAACCTAACCTGAAGAGACCTGTTTCAAGGTCCAACCGGAACAGTCGACTATGGCGCGTCCTTGAGTCAGTAGCACCAGCTTTGTTAAGAACCATCATCTTTGAAGCGAAGGCTTCATTGATTCTTTCTTCCTTGTTCAAATAAAGCATCAAAACAATCTAAGGTGTCGGATTGTTCTGATGCTTTATTTTTTTGCTTCAGTTTTGAGGAACGAGCAGCATAGGCAGTGAATAGATGCATGAAACATGCATAAAAGTGTGAATATTCATTTTGGGTGTGAATTATCACAACGATCAAAATTACCTTATTCATAAAATCCGTGCAATTGTTGCAAGTATATTAACTGTAAACGCTTCAAAAATCGAAAATGTGAAGAGAATCGTGCAAATTGTTCGAAATGAATTAAAATTCAAGAGTATGTATATTTATTTAAATGTTCATGCTATAATCAAACATGTTCAGAAAAAATATGAACGGAAAATGAAGTAGAACCAAAGATGAAAGGAAGTAATGAATATGAAGAAAATGAAATTTACCGCCCTGATCCTATCCCTGGTCCTGGTCATGGGTGTTTTAGCCGGATGTGCAGATAACGGAGAAGCGCTTTCCGATGAAGGAAAAGTCATTCTTAAAGTAGGAACAGAACCCACCTATCCGCCATTTGAATTCACCAACGATGCCAATGAGATCATCGGATTTGATATTGATCTGGCCAATGCCCTGGCGGAAAAGATGGACATGGAAGTGGAGATCGTCACCACATCCTTTGATGGCATCTTTACAGGCCTTAATGCCGGAAACTACGATGTGATCATCGCAGCCGTCAGCATGACCCCCAAGAGACTGGAAACCATGCTCTTCAGTGAGCCATACCTTTCCAATGGTCAGGTCATTGTGACGAACAGCGGAGACAAGAACATCACTTCCCAGGAAGAACTGACCGGCATGAAGGTAGGGGTTCAGCTGGGGACCACAGCCGACACTGCAGCGGAAAAGTATGCGGAGGAATACGGCTTTGAAGTAAGCAAGTATGATGAGATTCTTCAGACCTTCTCAGCCATGAAGGCTGGGCATGTGGATGCCATAGCAGTGGACTATGCCGTAGCCATCGAGTATGTGCAGCTGGATCCGGAAAGCTATCAGATTTCTGATGTGATGCTGACCAATGAACCCATTGCCATCGCCATCAAGGAAGACAATACAGAACTTCAGGAGAAGATCAACACTGCCATGGAAGAAATCAGAGCGGATGGAACCTTAAAGAGCATTTCAGAAGAATGGCTTGGTGGAGACTACACATCCGATATCGATACAGAACTGAACGTGGTGGAATAATAAACCGTAGGAAGGAGCTAGCTTTGTGATCACACAAGAACAATTATTCGCAATACTGGAAGGAACCCAGAGAACGCTGCTCATAGCAGGGGTAGCCATAGTTTTCGGTATCCTTCTGGGGGTCATCATCGCACTGATGAAGATCTCGAGAAGCAAAGTGCTGAACGGTCTGTCCTGGTTCTATGTATGGGTGTTCAGAGGAACGCCGATGCTGATGCAGCTGTTTGTATTCTATTACGCCATGCCGCTCTTTACAGCGGATGTTCTGGGGGTAACGCTTAGGATACCGGCCCTGACGGCAGCCTTCATCGCGTTCTCCCTGAACTCTGCGGCGTATCTCTCTGAGATCTTCAGAGGCGCCATTCAGAGTATCGACAAAGGACAGATGGAAGCGGCCAAGGCCCTTGGCATGAGCTATTATCAGGCCATGTTCAGGATCATCATCCCACAGAGCTACAGAAGACTGATTCCGCCCCTGGGAAATGAACTCATCACACTGGTGAAGGATACCTCTCTTGTGGCATCCATTTCCCTGTTTGACCTTTTAAGGACCGTACAGGTCATGAACAACTCTTCAGGAGAATGGATCTATTTCCTCTATGCCGGCGCCCTTTACCTTCTGTTTACTTCCATCATCCAGGTTGCCTTCGACAAGCTGGAAAAGAAGTATTCCGTCTATGAGTAAAGGAGTGAAGGATAGATGATTAAACTGGAAAACGTATATAAGTCCTTCGGAGACCTATTGGTCCTGAAGGGAATCAATCTGGAAGTGGAGGAAGGAGAAGTGGTCTGCATCATCGGACCATCGGGTTCCGGAAAGAGCACCATGCTTCGCTGCATGAATCAGCTGGAAACCATCACCTCCGGGAAAATCCTCATTGATGGAAACCTGGTCAGTCACATTGAAGAAGGCAAGGACCTTCTGAATCTTCCTGAAAAGGAAGCATCCAAGCTGAGAACTTCTCTCGGTATGGTATTTCAGAGATTCAATCTCTTCCCGCACCTGACGGTGCTGGAGAACCTGACCATCGCACCGGAACTGGTAAAAGGGGAAAAGAAGGACAGCATTACAGGAAAAGCCATGAGCCTTCTCAAAAGCGTGGGTCTTCTGGACAAGAAGGACGAGTTTCCTTCCAAGCTTTCCGGCGGACAGCAGCAGAGAGTGGCCATTGCAAGAGCCCTGGCCATGAATCCTTCCATCATGCTCTTTGACGAACCCACATCGGCTCTGGACCCGGAACTGGTGGGAGAAGTGCTGGAGGTCATGAAGAAGCTTGCAGAAGAAGGCATGACCATGGTGGTGGTGACCCATGAGATGGGCTTTGCCAGAGAAGTGGGCACGAGAGTGATCTTCATGGATGAAGGTCAGATTGTGGAAGAAGGAACACCAGAAAATATCTTTGACGCACCGAAGAAAGAGCGTACCAATGCGTTCCTGAATAAAATACTGAAATAGAGAAAAACCAGACAGCAGATACCATAATGAACAAAATTGCTCACAATTGTAGATAGAAATAGTAAAAGGGGAGATCATAGATGATGAAAAAGACATGGGGGATGGTATTCACGGTAGCACTGGCAGGGGCAGCACTCTTGTCAGGATGCGCAAAGGAAGAGGAAAGCACGAAGGTGCTGAAGATCGGAACGGATGATACCTATCCGCCCTTCGAGTTCAGAGATGAAGCCAACAAACTGGTGGGATTCGAAGTGGACCTGGCCAGAGAAATCGGAGAAGAGCTGGGCATGGAAGTGGAGTTCATCTCCACCAGCTGGGCAGGAATCTTCAACGGACTGAACTCCGAGAGCTATGATGTCATCATGTCCGCCACAAGCATCACACCGAAAAGACTGGAGTCCTATATCTTCACGGATCCCCACATGACCAACGGTCAGGTTATTGTCACAAGAGCGGGAGAAGGTTCCATCACGAAACCGGAAGAGCTTGAAGGGATGAAGGTAGGGGTACAGCTGGAGACCACAGCGGATATCGCGGCGACCAAGTACAACGAGACTGTGGATTTTGAAATGCTGCGTTTTGACGAAGTCATTCAGACCTTCTCCGCCATGAAGGCGGGACATGTGGATGTCATTGTTGCGGATTACGCCGTAGCCATTGATTATGCGGCCAAGGACCCTGAGTCCTACCAGCTGACGGAAGTCATGCTGACCAATGAACCCATCGCCATCACCATCCGTAAAGATGATACAGATCTGAGAGATACGCTGAACGGCGCACTGGATGCCTTAAGAGAAGATGGAACACTCAAGGATCTATCTGTGAAATGGCTGGGAGATGACTACACTTCCAACATCGATACAGAACTGAATGTGGTGGAATAGAGGCTTCTATAAGAGAAGCAGCACCATCACAGGCAGAAACGAAAGAGAAAAGAAAGAAACAGAAGAAGATCCTACTGGATAAACAGTAGAATAATGAATGAAATGGAAAAGTCCCAGGGAGCGTGAAGCGATACGCTGACCTGGGACTTTTCCATTACGCTGAAATACTGCTTTGCATACGGAAGAGATTCCCGTTATGATGAAACTAAAGAAAAGATCAGAAAAGGAAGTGGAACAGATGAAAATCACGGTACTTGGCAACAACTCCACCACAGTGACCCAGGGAGGAGCCTGCTCGTCCTATCTTCTGGAAGTGGAGGGCAAAAAGATTCTACTGGATATGGGAAACGGTAGCATCTTCAATCTCAAGAAGCGGGTGAAGCTTTCGGAGATTGATGCCATCATTCTCACCCATCATCACTTTGATCATCTGTCGGACCTCTTTCTCTTCCGCTATGAAAGAGAAGGCCAGAAGTACATGGGGGAAGAGGTCGCCCCCATCGATCTCTATACGCCGGAGATGCCGAAGTGGCTGCATGAATCCCTCATGAAGAATGATCTTTTCAGGCTTCATGTCATCAAGGAAAATACCAGGGTATCCTTGGGAAACCTTACGGTGGATTTCATTGAGGTCCTTCATCTTCTGGAGACCTACGCTGTGCGATGCACCTTTCATGGAAAAGTCTTCACCTACTCGGCGGATACGGGCGTCTGTGATGGAATCTACGAGGCTGCCAGGGATGCGGACCTTTTCCTCTGCGAAGCCAGCTACGGCTCCTATGAGCCCTACAGTATGAAGCATCATCTTCATGGAAAAGAGGCAGGGGAGATTGCCAGGAAGTGTGGAGTGAAAAAGCTTCTTCTGACCCATCTGCCGGAGACGCATCTGGAGCGGCTCCTTCAGGAGGCGAAAGCCATCCATGGGGATACGGAGATTTGCGAGATCCTAGAAGCCTATGAAGTGTAGAGAAGGGTAACCAAAAATATAGAGAACGGCCATGAAACCTGCAGTTTTATCTGCAGAGTTCATGGCCGTTCTCATAGGGAAGGAGTGCTAGTCTACCTTGTACTCGTTTTTCTTGTCGTCGGTGAAGGTTTCCGCTTCCTGCTCTTTCCTTTGCTTTTCCAGCGCTTCTTTCTCTTCTTCCTGTCTTTTCTTCTCTTCTTTCAGTGTCTCCACATCCAGTCCTTTTTCAGCCATTTCCTTTTTCAGCTCGTCAAACTTTTCTGTGAGCATGTCCTTGTTCACGATGGACAGGAAGGATACCTTCAGTCTCAGAGAAGTTGAAAGAGCCTGGTAGGCAGCCAGATAGTCGCCTTTCTTCCATTTGATGATGCCATAGTAGTAATGCGCTTCCGGGAATTTGATGTAGTCGATGGTGTCCTCGTAGAGGGCTTCCGCTTTGTCATACTCTCCCAGGAAATAGTAAGACTGTGCCAGATTGTCCGTGATGACATTGTCATCCTTGTTGTAGTCGTAAGCTTCCTTGTTGAATGCCAGCGCTTTTTCGTAGTCGCCTTTGGCGATGTATAGGTAGCCCAGAATCTCATACATGATGGAACTCTGGTAGTCGTCACGGATGTTCTCCACGATATCGATGGCTTCATCGATGTCGCCCTTCTTCCAGTTCAGGATGGCGAGATTCAGAATGTTGTTGTACTTGAACCGTTCATCTCTGGTCTTCATCTGGGCCGCTTCCAGAAGATAGGGCTCTGCCTCTTCCAGTCTTCCTTCTCGTAGAAGCACATATCCGAAGCTGGATTTGATGTAGGGCTTGGCGAAGGGGTGCTTCACGGCTTTCTCGAAATAGGTCATGGCGATGTCCGTATTTCCCGCATTATAGGCTCTGCTTCCTTTGGTGGCCTGTATGGTGGGATAGTTACGGTAAACCGTGAAGATCAGGTAGGCACCGATCAGGATATTGGCGATGGTGGAAAATCCTGCGTAAATCAGGATAAAGATGCCTGCTATGGCAATGAGATCATAAATCGGTAAATTCTTCAGTTTCATTCTTCATTCCTCAACTTCCTGTGTCTTTTTATCATTAAAAATCATACCATGAAACCTGTGATATTTGTATGATTTTTAGGGAACTTGGCACATTCTCCATCCATGATAGCAGTCTTTGCTTAAGAATTCATTATTCCAGGCTAAGTGCAGCCAAAGGACAGGTTTCTTTTAAGAAACTTTCAGGAAGATGGGGTATGCTTAAGATAATACGTGATATGAAGGAGCAGTGAAATGACAGTTTGGACCAGTGAAGATGAACGGAACAAGAATAAGATGATGAACATCATGGACGGGGAAACCATGGAATGGGCCCAGAAAAAGTCCAGAGAATTAGCAAAACTCATGTCCTATTATCGATGCGCCATGATGGAGATTGAGACGAAGCTGAATGTGCTGAGTGAAGAGTTTTCCTGGGAGAAGGACCACAATCCCATCTCCAGTATCAGAAAAAGACTGAAATCACTCCCCTCCATCCGGGAGAAGTTGGACCGGAGAGGTTTTCCCGTATCCATCGATTCCATAGAAGAGAATCTCAACGATGTGGCAGGGGTGAGAGTCATCTGCTCCTTTCCGGAGGATGTCTATGCCATACGGGATGCGCTTCTGACCCAGGACGATCTGACGCTGCTGGAGGAGAAGGACTATGTGAAAAACCCCAAACCCAACGGCTACAGAAGTCTTCATCTCATTATGAGCATTCCCATCTATCTTGCCCATGAGAAGAAGAGGATGAAGGTGGAGATTCAGCTGCGCACCATCGCCATGGATTTCTGGGCAAGTCTGGAGCATCAGCTTCGCTACAAGAAAGAAGTGCTGTTCACAAAAGAGATGGCCCATGAGCTCAGTGAGTGCGCCAGAATCAGTGCGGATCTGGACCTTCGGATGGACAATCTGAGAAAGGGTGTGGAAGAGCAGTACAATGACCGGCATCTGAGCGCTGTGGATGGCAAGAAGACGTTTCTCATGGAGAAGCATCTTAAGCACCAGTAGAGGGAAGGAGTGCGAAGTGATGGGGAAAATTCTTATGAGAAGAATCTATGAAGAGAAGAAGGAGAACGAAACGAGAATACTGGTGGAAAGGCTCTGGCCAAGAGGCGTCTCCAAAGAGAAGGCGGAGCTTTCCCACTGAGCGAAGGACATCACCCCAAGTGATGCCCTTAGAAAGTCATTTCATGACGGGAAGCTCGAAAAAGAGCAGTTTCAGGAGCATTACAGGAAGGAAATAGCTGAAAATGATGCCCTGGAAGCCTTTCTCACCTATGTGGAGGAGAAACTGAAGGAACAGGACGTGGTCCTTCTTTCCTCCGTGAAAGAGTTCTCTCAAAGTCATGTGCCTGTACTGAAGGAGATTCTGGAGGAGAAACGGAAGGGAAAGAATGACAGATGAGAGGGAGCCTCTCCTGGAATCAGCAATGCGTTTCGGAAACTGCGCGGTTCTCTGATATAATGGAAACATCGAAAAAACGAAGGATAAGGTGATGAGATATGATAGAAGCGGTATTATTTGATCTGGACGGCACCGTGGCCAATACCAATGAACTGATCTACGAGTCGTTCCGAAGACTTTTCTATGAAAAGATGAAGATGGAGGTGGACGATGAGGAGATCTACAGCCTCTTCGGCGAACCGCTGGAAAACAGTCTGAAGAAGTATGCACAAGACACTAGTGAACTGATGCTTTTTTTCCGGGCCTTTAATGAATCCAATCATGACCAGATGATCCGTCCCTTCGAAGGGGTGGAAGAAGCACTGATAAAGCTGAGGGAAAAGGGACTGAAGCTTGGCATCGTCACCAGCAAAAGGGAAGGCATGGCCAGAAGAAGCCTCCAGGCCCTGGGTCTCACAGAGTATTTCGAAGTGGTGATCACGCCGGAATCCACAAAGAAGCACAAGCCTGAACCGGAACCGATCTATAAAGCCTGTGCGCTTTTAGGCGGCATTGATCCGAAAAACACCGTCATGGTGGGCGATGCGTCCTATGACATCCTCTGCGGTAACAGAGCCGGTGCCACATCCGTTGCGGTATCCTACAGCATGATTCATCCGGAGACCATAAAAAGGGCAAAGCCTCACTATATGGTGGATGATCTGAGAGAACTTGTGGAGCTTATCCATAGGCTCAATGAAGAGAGAGCCTGATAAGAAAGTTTCCGCTAAGGATGACTGCAATAAGAAGAATGTCCTGGTTCCTAGGAAAAGAAGTTTAACATAGGATTGTCAGAAAACAGAAAATGCAGGGAGAAATCACCGATCATAGGTGAAGTCTTCCTGCATTTTATTGTGGTTCAAGTATGGGGTTTTCTTCTCTTATAGATGCTACTCTACACCTGGCAGTACGATCTGGCTCTCCACATGGAGCCGGTTGAAGGCGGATACCGCGTAGGTGTAGTTTTCCGTGTCCAGGTGATTCATCTCATAGCGGCTGACGCTGCCGTCCACGGGGATCTTTCTGTAGATGTATGCGGGATTTTCCGGGTCCAGGTCAGTCTTGGGGAACCGGTAGAGGATGAAGTATCTGGTCTTCTCGCTTTCATCAAATCCTTCGTAGCCATCCCGGAAGGAAAGAATATGATCCTTTATGAGAACATCACCTGGTGCGGCTGCCCTGGCATGGGGCAGGTTTTCATTTTTCGGGATGATCGCCATGTCCCCATAGAGGGCTCTAATCGCTTCGTTGTTTTTTACCAGTGCTTCTTTTCCTTCCCCCGTGAAGGCGCTGTGGCCTGGGGTCAGGTAGCTGAAGCGGAAGAAGCTGCTGCCTCGGATATTATCCAGGGAATGGTTATAGGAGATCTGGTCCTTGATAAGGGTGTCTCCCTGCCAGTAGGGATTGTCTATCTGTTCATAGACTTTGTAGTTTGCATGGCCGATGTAGAGGTCCACGTCCGTTCCTTCCACCTGATCGTTCCACCATCTGGCAAGAACGGAGTAGGGGGCGGCCGCTTCTCCGAAGTTCCAGTAGATCTGAGGGATGACGTAATCCACCAGTTCCTCCTGGATCCATTTTCTGGTGTCGGTGAAGACCTGATGCTGGTAGGTTTCCGAGCTTTCCAGAGGCGTGTCGGAACCTGCCCCGTCTGTCTCCTCCGCGTGACCCCAGATGCCGAAGGGGCTTACGCCCAGCTTCACGTAGGGTTTCAGATCATGGACCTTTTCACTGAGTTCTTGGATGAAGAGGTAGGTGTTGTTTCTTCTCCAGGCCTTGATGTCGGTAAAGTCTCCTTTATTGGCCAGGAAGGTCATGGCATCTTCTTCCTCGTCTCCGAAGAGATAGGGGACGGTTTCGCCATTCTCACTTAGCTTTGTGCTGCGATAGGGGTAGAAGTAATCATCCAGATGCACAGCATCGATGTCGTAGGTTCTCACCACTTCCATGATGCTCTGGATCACATGTTCCCTTGCAGAGGGGTTACCCGGGTCCAGAAACAGCCTGTCATCGAATCTCAGGACCTGAGAGGGATGGGCTCTTGCATAGCTTTCTTCATGAAGCGCTGCAAGGATTTCGCTGGTCTCTTTTTCGCTTTTGTCCACGGTGACGCGGAAGGGGTTAAACCACGCATGAAATTCCATGCCTCTTTTATGGGTCTCTTCTATGGCGAACTGCAGAAGATTGAAGGGGAGATCTTTTGAAAGGTCTCCAGTGACATAGATGGAAGGAGGATTCAGTGCGGACAGGTAGAGGGCATCCTCTGCTGGCCGTACCTGCATGATCACCGCATTGAGATTGTACAGCTCATAGACATCCAGTATCTTACGGAAGGATTCCTTCAGCTCGCTGGTGGTCATGCCGGGCCTCTCCGGATAGTCCAGGTTTCGCACGGAGGGAAGCCACGCTGCGCGGAATTCGTATTTGCCTGACTCCGGATTCTTTTCCTGTTCCAGATAGGTGACGGCCGGCATAGGATCTTCAGAAGGCTCCTTATCAGGCGTTTCCACCCCTTCTTCCGGGATGGGCGCAGGCGCTTTTTCTCCATTTCCGAAAATGCCGCAGGTCCATAGGAGGACCAGGCTGATCAGAAGGAGAAGGAGGGCTCCGATTAGGGTGCTCTTCTTCTTTCTCTGGGGTATGTTCACCTCTTTGGGATACACCAGTATTTCTTCTTTCTTTTCTTTCTGATGGTTGTTGTTTTCAGGCATCGATATTGTCACCTCACTACATCAAGCATTGTCTTTGATTATTGATTGAATCGAATTCCATGGTTGTGGTTAGTATGGCACAAGTAGCTTAAGGAAGAGTTACATTTCAGTGAAAAGAAAGGGACCGATGCCAATCAGTCCCTTCCGAGCAAACGGGTTTTGCTATTTGAAGCGGTTTCTTTTTGAATCATCCACATACTTATTGGATCTTCTGGCGGCTTCGATTCTTCTTCTTCTGGCTGCCTTTTTTCTTCTCTTGCTGATGGTAAGAACAAGGAGGAGAACCACGAAGGTCACGGTGAAGAAGACGATGAGGATGTAGCTGAGAAGATGGGTTTTGAGGATTTTGTCTTCCACATCCAGGGTGGACAGAAGGTCCACGCTCTTCGTGACCCGTCTTTCCTTTATGCTTGCGGTTCCGACCACGGAGTTTTCCTTGATCTCACCAGCGGAAAGGTCCAGGTAGGAGATCTCGATGTCCGCTTCACTGAGGTTCACATCATTCCCGTACACGGAAATGGTGTCTGCGGATTTCACAGGCACTTCGATTTCCCTGGTGGGACCGATGAATTTATAGGGTCTGTAGGAAATGGTGATGACGCCCACTTCTTCGGATTTGGACAGCTTGATGACTTTCTCCTCCTCAAAGGCCGCATTGACCATGCTTTCCGTTTCTTCGAAGACCAGAAGATTCACCCGATCGTCTGTGCTGTTCAGGATGATGTTTCCGATGGTCTGTCCGTCTCGTTCATAGACACCGGCGAAGCATCTGCCGGCTTCTCCTGTATAGCCGGTCTTGCCCATGATGTTTCCGAGAAGACCGATATGCTTGTTTCTGTTTTCAAGGAGGCCCAGGGTTTCATTTTTGCTCTTCATCTCATAGCTCTGCTTCATGGAGACTTCCCGAATCCAGGGGTCATTGTAGGCCGCTTTCAGAAGGAGCATCAGGTCGTAGGCGGTGGTGTAGTGATTGTCGTCATGAAGTCCGCTGGTGGTGACGAAGTTGGAATTCATCATGCCAAGCTCTTTGGCCTTTTCATTCATGAGCTTCACGAAGTCTGCCTCGGTTTCTGAGATGTTCAGGGCGATGACGGTGGACGCATCATTTAAGGAAGCCAGGAGAAGAGCATGCATGATGTCATCTGCTGGAATCTCCGTACCTACGGGAATGTTCTTGAGATTCCAGTAGATGGCGTAGGGTTCCACAAGCTTTCCTTCCTGAGGATAAGCCAGATACTCCGTTTTTCTGGAGGAATAATGATCCGAAAACACCAGCGCGGTGAGTAGCTTCGTGATGGATGCGGGATAGACCTTCTTGTCGATGTCCTTGGTGAAGATCAGTTCATCCGTCTCCATATCGAAGGCGATGGCTGCAGAGCCGGAGATCTGGGGTATTTCCGCCTTGACGGTGGTGGCAGGCAGTAGCAGCACGATGATGATGAGTAGCGCAGGCAGTTTCTTCAGTGTTTTTCTCATGGGATCCTCCTCTTGTATCTGGTCATTCTATGTCAATGGGATAATTATCCATTCATCACGGTGATATTTGAATACACTATGAATATTATAACCTAAAAGTGACAGATTTTTCATCAAAATCGTAACATTATATCTGTTATAATAAGGATACGAGTAAAGTAAAGAACAGGTGAGTAATTTGAAATCCATAGACATGTTTAAAAACAGAAAACCCCAGGTCCTGGGCAAGCGGAGAGAGTATTCTGTGATGCTGCTCATCACGGAAATTGAGGGAGAAGAGCATCTGGTTCTGGAAAAGAGAGCCAGCACCCTGAAAAGCCAGCCTGGAGACATCTGTCTCCCGGGGGGATCCATCGATCCGGGAGAATCTCCCGTGGAAGCGTCGCTAAGAGAGACCATGGAGGAGCTGGGAGTAAACAAGGAGGAGATCGAGCTCATCGGTCCCATGGACTACTTCATCAGTCCCTATGGACAGACCATGTATCCTTTTGTGGCCAGGATCCGTCACGCGGATTTTCAGCCCAACCCCGACGAGGTGGACAGACTGATTTTAGTGCCGCTGTCTTTTTTTGAGAAGAAAAGTCCGCTGATCTACGAAATCGACATGACCGCCAAGATGGGAGAAGACTTTCCCTATCATCTCATCGAGAACGGAAAGGATTACCCTTTCCGCAAGGCCACCAACAAGCAGTACTTCTATAAGTACGGGGATATCGTCATATGGGGCTTTACCGCCCAGATTGTTAAAAGCTTTATCGATTTATTGAAGGAGGAAGAACATGAAGAATTTTGATTTTCACAATCCCACAAGACTGGTCTTCGGTCAGGGGACCATCGAGAACATCGGTCAGTATGTGAAAGAATACGGAGACAAGAAGGTGCTGCTGCTCTACGGCAAAGGATCCATCATGAGAAACGGTGTCTATGATGCTGTGGTGAAGTCGCTGAAGGAAGCAAGTATCGAATACGTGGAGATGAGCGGGGTCAAGCCCAATCCTGTCCTGTCCAAGGTCAGAGAGACCGTGGAGCTCATGAAGAAGGAGAAGGTGGATGCCATTGTTGCCGTAGGGGGAGGATCGGTGCTGGACACCTCCAAGATCAGTGCAGCGGCCTATTATTATGATGGAGATCCATGGGATTTCTATGAGAAGAAGGTGAAACCGGAAAGAGCGCTGCCCATCTATGGCGTTCTGACTATATCTGCCACCGGATCGGAAATGAATTCAGGCGGCGTCATCACCAATGAGGAAGAAAAGAAGAAATGGGGATGGGGGTCCAAGTACACCTACCCAAGGCTGTCCATTGTGGATCCTTCTGTGCAGAAAACCCTGCCGAAGAATCAGACGGTGAACGGTGCGGTGGATACCATCACTCATGTGCTGGAGGAATATTTCGACGGAACGAAAGGGACGCTCATGCAGGACGAGTTCTCCGAGGGCATCATCCGAACCACCATGGTTTCGGTGAAAAAGCTTATTGAAGATCCGGAGGATTATGAAGCCCGTGCGAACCTTGCCTGGGCAGCCACCCTGGCCTTGAATGGACTGAACAAGCTAGGACGCAGAGGAGACTGGGCATCCCACGGCATCGAGCATTCTGTGTCCGCTTATTACGACATTGCCCATGCAGAAGGTCTGGCCATGGTCATGCCTGCCTGGATGAAGCATGTGTATAAGGAGGATGTGGACAAGTTTGCCCGTTTCGGAGAGAAGATCTTCGGCATCATGGAAGAAGACAAGGAAAAGGCAGCTGTCATGGCCATTGAAGCATATAAGCGTTTTCTCCAGGAAATCGGGGCACCGGTATCACTGTCCGAGAGAAACATCGGCGATGAGCATCTTCGCGTCATGGCGCAGAACGCTCTTTTGCGAGGTCCCATCGGCGGACTGAAGAAGCTTCATGAAGAGGATGTCTATGAGATTCTGAAGCTGGCTCTGTAGGCAATCCATTCTATATAGGAAATGGAAGACAAGAACTCAATCATAAAGGATGGATGAAAGTCCATTCGGGAGAAGGAGAAATCCCTGAAGAAAGAGGGGATTTCTCCTTCTTTAATGATTGCAGAGCTTAGTCAGGTTTGAAGTAGTCGGAGAAATAAAAAGGATAAACAAACCAGATAGCGAGGGGAAAACATGTAGTAAATACCAGTTGTGTTGTTTTGATCGCAAGATATGCATCCAGCTGAATACAGCAGGGAGATTGACAGATGACCGGGAGTATCTTGTGAAGTTGTTTTCTGCTCACGAAATACAATCATACAGAATGGTTAAGCCTTGTGCATTTCAGATGAAATTGAATGAATGATGACGATAAATAAAAAAAGCAAATCACAGGTGCTAAAGAACCCATGAGTTGCGGATAACTAGTGCATATTAATTTTAGCTGTTTTTTATACGGACATTTCATCGAGCAGATATCTGTAACGTGGTCGGTTATTCTTTCATGAAATAGGATGCATACAGACCATCCATACTGGAAATGAAATCTCCCCAGCCAGGATTTGTGGTTTTTTCATGATTGGTTAGATAATACTGATACTTGTATAGCATTTTCATGGCTATTCTATCAGCCAGGTCTTTTTTGAAAAGATAGTAAATCAGTTCATACATTTTGATAGCTGATATATTATCCAGCCCTGTAGACCACTCTTCAGATTTTTCAATGAGTTGTATGGCATTGTTGTCGTGAGCGGCGAAATAGAGCAGGCCTTTCACAGCGATGAAGGATAATGATTTCACTTCTCCACGATCATCTCTATTATTGAGCAAGGGTTCATATTTTGTGCGGGGTACGATTCTGTCTTCAATCGTATCCCGCAGCATCTTTTCTGTCTCTGACAGCGATGCATCTTTGTGAATAATGATTGCAGGCGGGATGCGATCTCTATTAGCATCTATATATTTTTGGGGAGAGATTCCAACCAGTTCATCATATACGGCTTCGTGAATTGCTAAGTTTGGAAAGGCGTTGAAAATGGGTTCCAGCCAAATCTCACGATACTGTTGAAATCTTATGCCGATTTTTGTGAGAGGTCTTCTATCTGGAGAAATTAGAAAATTCGCATCCAGTGTGATGATCTGCTGAGGATCGTTCATGATACTAATCAATGCCGGGTTTTGATGAGCAAGACTAATCTTCATCATCATCCTCCCCACTGAAGAATGCCTCAAGTTCATCTAAATCTTTTTGGGAGACTTCAATCTTATAGCCAAATTCATCCGGTGTTCTATTAAACAAGTTAAGTGTTTCTGCAAAGAAATCTTCATCTATAAGGTTGTCTTCAAAGTTTCGGATGATGATTTCAAGCTCATTAGGGGAAGTGCCGATATTTTTAGTTGGCTGATTCAGTTTAAGAAAGACTTCCTTGCTGATCGCCTGGCCTATTTTACCGTATTCACTTTCAAGGTTTCTTTCATCAACAGAATAAAGTTGTGCATACTGTTTCGATGAAATTGCTCTGATCTCATGTAATCTCCTGACAAGTGAACGATATGGGAGCCACCAGGTACAATGGAGTCTAGCAATAAATCTCAGAAGTGATTTTTGCTTTATTGTCTCAAGAGAAGAAGTCTTGAACTCATCAATAACAATGCTTTGTAGTACTGTCTCAGGCAACATGAACTCGGCTGCAAAACGATTCGCTTTTACTTCAATGAGGCTACTTTCTTCATCTTCAGGTCGGCTAAGATGGGAGCCTGATTTTGTATAGTAATGATAGAGCTCGTGAGCAATGGCAAAAATCTGTTTATCGTAATAATCTGCGGTGTTTAGTCCGATGAAAGTCAGTTTTTTGTCATCTTCTTCGTTATACATTATGACAGCAGAAAAAGCAGGCCTATCACCATGAGATTCGATGGGATATTCCAGAAGCATGATATCTAGTCGATCAAGAATTGTAAGCATATCATTCGCAATCGGCGTTTCACCTACAAAGCCCAGAGTTCGACGCTGATCTGCAGCTAATCGGCGAATTTCATCTACTTGTACTTCATTAAGCGGGATTCGATTCATTATCATAAGATCTCCTTAAATTGATCTGCTGCCTAAGTGACAGCATCATTGTGAATAGTTTTTCCACGCCTTCTTTTTCACTATCGCTCAATGTTTCACTTCGAAGGGCAACAAAAGAATTCGTTCTTCTTTTCTCTACGAACATTTCTGTCAGATCGAAGCCTAAAACAGCTGACAAAGCTTCTAACTGCACAATGGATGGTGTGAAGTCTTCTCTTTCAATGCGGCCGATCATGATTCTGTTTATACCGGTCAGATTGCCGAGTTCTTCTTTCGTTAATCCTTTTGCTTCTCTTCTTGTTTTAACTATTTCAGCTAGTTTTTTGGTTGATAAAGTTTTCATGATGGGAACCTCCTCTCTACAATATAAAACACTCCTGTTTAGT
>RZYZ01000237.1 GCA_009930125.1 Clostridia bacterium
TCCTCCTTTATGGTTATTTTGTTTGGTAGTGACTCAATGATAACGCATGGGATATAGGAACACTACTATTTTTGTGCAAAAAAATAAGCCTCTGTTAAATCAAGAGGCGTTGGTATAAGATTAAGTCAAAGAACTATCGCGAAGCGATTTTGTTCAATAAAGAAAAGAACAAAAAATGAATGAAAGATGGTTGACTGAAGGTAAGATATTGGGGGTATATGATGGATACGAAAGCGGAGAGAATAAATGCGGAAAGAGTCATGAGTTATGAAGAAATCAGAAGTCTTCGAAGGGGCAGCCTAAGGCCCATACTCGCACGAGACAAAGGGGAATACTTCGAGCTCAACGGAGAACTGAAAGGCAGGAAGAATCTCATACCGGTCTATACAGATGATTATGTGGGACACAAAGCCTATGAAAGAACCTTGTCCTTCATTCTGGTCACGGCCTTTCACAGAGTATTCAACGGACTGGATCTCATCATCGACCACTCCATCAGTCGTGGACTGTACTGCTGGATCCGGGACCGGATCCTCACGGAAGAGGAGCTTCTTATGCTTGAAGTGGAGATGAGAAGAATCGTAAGCGAAGACTATCCCATCACCAAGGAATGCATGATTCTGGAAGATGCCCTTGAAATGTTTCAGAAGAGCGGGGACATGGACAATTATCTTCTTCTGAAGCATATGGACTACAGCGAAATCAAAATGTACAGACTGCTGGACCAGTACGCCTATTTCTATGGCAAGATGGCGGTTTCCACAGGAGACATCAGTCTCTTCTCGCTGACTTCCTATAAAAGCGGCTTTGTCATCAGCTATCCCACAGTGAAGGAACCGGATGTTCTGAGACCATTTCAGCCTCAGGACAAACTCTTTGAGATCTTTGAGGAGACCACCAGGTGGGATGAGCTCATCGGTGTCAGCTTCGTCGGGAATCTCAATGAGAAAATCAGAAATCATGAAGGCAGAACCCTCATCAACATCACGGAAGCCCTTCATGAAAAGAAGATCGCCTATATCGCCGATGACATCAAAGCACGGGAAGGAGTGAAGATCATCATGATCGCAGGACCCAGTTCCTCGGGGAAGACCTCCTTTGCCAACCGCCTGGCTGTGCAGCTTCGGGTCAACGGTCTCATGCCCTTTCCCATCAGTATGGATGATTACTTTGTGCCCAGAAGGCTGACGCCGAAGAAAGTGGATGGCAGCTATGACTTTGAAAGTCTGGAGGCGCTGGAGCTGGATTTATTCGAACGGGACATGGCTGCGATTTTAAGTGGACAGGAAGTGGTTCTTCCGAAATTCGATTTCAAGACCGGTACGCGGGGTGTTTCGGAAACAAGGGTCAAGCTTCCCTCAAACGGTGTGATCATCATAGAAGGAATCCATGGCCTCAATCCAAGGCTTCTTTCAGGCATTGAAGACAGATACAAGTTCAAGATCTACATCAGCGCTCTGACGGTGCTGAATCTGGACAAGCATAACAGAATCGCCACAACGGATGTGAGAAAACTGCGCAGAATGGCCAGGGATCATATCTCCAGAGGATACAGCCCTGAAGAGACGCTTCTTATATTCCCTTCGGTCAGTGCGGGAGAAAAAGTGAACATCTTCCCTTACCAGGAGGAAGCGGATGCCATGTTCAACTCCACGCTCTTTTATGAACTGTCGGTGCTGAAGAAGCATACGCTGCCGGAGCTCATGAAGATCAGCAAGGACAGCCCCACTTATGAAGAAGCCAAGAGGCTGATCACGATTCTGAGACTGTTCGAAGATATGCCCGATGAGTATGTACCGACCAATTCGCTGCTTCGTGAATTCATCGGAGGAAGTCAGTACTACGATTATTAGGCAGAAAAGAGAAACAGTGCAACAAAAGATAAACAGAAGGCAGGTGAAAGTTTCCTTTAAAGGAAACATAAGAAAATGAAAAAGAAGTATGGTGTATTTGATATCATAGGGCCCATCATGATCGGTCCATCCAGCTCCCACACAGCGGGGGCAGCAAAGCTTGCGAAAATCGCCCGAGGCATTGCGGGAGAAGAACCGGTGGAAGTGACATTCTATCTGCACGGGTCTTTCTCCAAAACCTATAAAGGACACGGAACGGATCGTGCGCTTGTGGCGGGGATCCTTGGTATGGACCCGGCGGATGAGAATCTCAAGGAATCTCTGAAGCTGTCGAAGATGAAGGGCATGAAGGTCTCTTTTGAACCCAAGGATCTAGGCGATGTCCATCCCAACACGGTTCGAGTCGATATGAAGCTGAAGGACGGTAAAGAAGTTTCCGTCACGGGGTCTTCTATTGGAGGAGGCGCTGTGGAGATTTCTCAGATTGATGGGGAAGACATACAGTTTTCCGGGAATTATCCGACCCTTCTTATTTCTCAGAGAGACGTGCCAGGGGTTGTGGCCAATATTTCAAAACTTCTCTACGAAAACGGAATCAACATCGCTTACATGTCCTTGTTCCGGTCACAGAAAGGCCGTGACGCCATGATGATCTTTGAACTGGACCAGAACATCGATAGAGACATCCTGGAGAAGCTCACAGAAGTGGACTGTGTGGAGCATGTGCGCTTTGTGCCCCTGACCAGTGATGTGATCAATTATCCGGTGATGTAGGAGGAAACGAAAGATGAACATAAAAAACGGAAAAGAACTGCTGAAAAGATGCAGTGAAAATAATATGACGATCGGGGAATTCATTCTCCAGCAGGAAATGGAAGAAAGCGGCGCAAGCCGGGAAGAAATCTACAACAGAATGGTGGAGAACCTGAGGGTCATGGAATATTCCACCTCCAAAGGCGTCAATGAAAAGGTCATTTCCGTATCCGGACTCATCGGTGGCGATGCCTATCGTCTGGGTAAATATCTCAAGAACGGAAAGAGCGTTTCCGGAAATGTCATGGTGAAGGCCATGAGCTATGCCTTAAGCTGCTCAGAAGTGAACGCTTCCATGGGCAAAATCGTGGCCTGTCCCACAGCAGGTGCCAATGGCATTCTTCCTGCGGTGATGATGACCATGAAGGAAGAGCATGACATCGAAGAGCATGACCTCATCATGGGGCTCTTCGCATCGGCAGGAGTGGGGGCCATCATAGCCCAGAACGCCACCATTTCCGGTGCGGAAGGGGGCTGTCAGGCCGAGTGCGGCTCAGCTGCTGCCATGGCTGCAGCCGCGGTGGTGGAGATGATGGGCGGAACACCAGAAATGTGCCTGAATGCCGGAGCCATCGTATTCAAGAATACCCTGGGCCTTGTCTGCGATCCCATTGCAGGTCTTGTGGAAGTTCCCTGTGCCAAGAGAAATGCATCGGGTGCAGTCAGTGCCATCACCGCTGCAGATATGGTGCTGGCAGGGGTCACTTCAAGAATCCCCTTCGATGATACCGTAGCTGCCATGTACTCCATCGGGAAAAGCATGCCGGAAGCATTGAGAGAAACAGGCATCGGCGGCCTTGCCGGAACCAAGACAGG
>RZYZ01000238.1 GCA_009930125.1 Clostridia bacterium
TTATCAGGCATTGCCTGCATACATGCAGGAAGCGGCGAAGGAAGCTTATGAGACACTGCTTCGGACCAGAGATGGACAGCTGTGTGATGTGATCGTAGATAAAGCGGCGCTTGAAGCCATAAGTGCGGCAGGCAAATCATCTAAGGTGGAGATCATTAAGAATTATGCGGAGTCTACAGTGGCTATCGCGGATATTAAGATCGCATACCGCTGTGCCAAGACCGGAAAATCCATGGATTTTATGAGAAGGTCACTGGCAAAATGCGGTACGCTCAATCTGGAACTTTTGATGAAGGCAGCCACATCCGGCGTGGATGCAGTGAGCGATTATCTTTCTCAGGCGGGATATCAGGAAGCAGCAGAGGCTATGAAGGAGTCCAATTCAGCATTTGAACGCTGGTGCGACAACAAGATGGTCCAGACGATACAGCCGCAGAAGTATAATCCGTTTACGATCGGACCGCTGATCGCCTATGTTCTGGCACGAGAAAATGAGATTAAAACAGTGAGGATCATCCTGACATGCAAGCAAAATGGACTGTCAGATGATTCCATCAGAGAAAGGGTCAGGGAAATGTATGTATAAGATAGCAGTGCTGGGTGCTTATGACAGCATCTATGGGTTTGCATCCCTGGGACTGGATACATTTCCGGTGTCTGATCCTGAGGATGGCGAAGACAAATTAAAGAAACTTGCGTCTGGGGAATATGCAGTGATCTATATCACAGAGGAACTGGCAGCCCAGCTTACGCATGAGATCAATAAGTTCCGGGAGCAGCAGCTTCCGGCGATCATACTGATCCCGGGCATATCGGGCAACACCGGTGCAGGGATACAGGGAGTAAAAAAGTCGGTGGAGCAGGCAGTAGGCTCCGATATCCTCTTCGGCGAGGAGTAGACGCAAAAGAAAGGTGGGTGAATCGGCCAAATGAGTATTGGTACGATAAAGAAAGTAGCAGGACCTCTTGTAATCGCTGAAGGGATGCGGGATGCCAACATGTATGATGTGGTACGTGTCAGCAATCAGCGATTGATAGGTGAGATTATAGAGATTCATGGAGATGAGGCTTCGGTTCAGGTATACGAGGAGACATCAGGACTGGGACCGGGCGAACCGGTAGAATCTATGGAAGTACCGCTTTCCGTAGAATTGGGACCTGGACTGATCACAAGCATCTATGACGGTATCCAAAGACCTCTGGATGATATCATGAAGATCTCCGGCAATAACTTAAAGCGTGGAGTAGAAGTTCCGTCTCTGAAGAGAGACAAAGTATGGGAGTTCGTTCCCACTGTTAAGGTTGGCGATGAAGTGGAAAATGGTGATTTCCTCGGAAATGTCCAGGAGACCATCGTAGTCCAGCAAAGAATCATGGTTCCTTATGGAATAAAAGGAACTGTAAAAGAGATAAAAGCAGGAAGCTTCCGTGTGGAAGATGTGATCGCAGTGATCACTACTCCGGACGGAGACAAAGAAGTAACGATGATGCAGAAATGGCCAGTTAGAAAAGGCCGCCCGTATCTTAGGAAACTTCCGCCGTCCATGCCGCTGGTGACAGGCCAGAGGGTTATCGATACCTTCTTCCCTATCGCAAAGGGTGGTGTAGCAGCAGTTCCGGGACCTTTCGGAAGCGGAAAGACAGTTATCCAGCATCAGCTTGCAAAATGGGCTGAGGCAGATATCGTAGTTTATATCGGATGCGGTGAGCGTGGCAATGAGATGACAGACGTTCTGAACGAGTTCCCGGAACTGAAGGATCCAAAGACAGGACAGTCTCTGATGGAGAGAACAGTTCTGATCGCGAATACTTCCGATATGCCGGTTGCAGCCCGTGAGGCTTCTATCTATACAGGAATCACGATTGCAGAATATTTCCGCGATATGGGTTATTCCGTAGCACTTATGGCAGACTCCACATCCCGCTGGGCTGAGGCCCTTCGAGAGATGTCAGGACGTCTGGAAGAGATGCCTGGTGAGGAAGGTTATCCTGCATATCTGGGAAGCCGTCTGGCACAGTTTTACGAGCGTGCAGGCCATGTCATTTCTCTTGGAAAAGACGGACGCGAGGGTGCACTTTCCGTTATCGGTGCAGTTTCACCTCCAGGTGGAGATATCTCCGAGCCTGTATCTCAGGCGACACTTCGTATCGTTAAGGTGTTCTGGGGACTGGATTCCGCACTGGCTTACAAACGTCATTTCCCGGCGATCAACTGGCTGACCAGTTATTCTCTGTATCTGGATAATCTGGGAAAATGGTTTGACGAAAATGTTGCGGATGAGTGGATGAAGGACAGACAGAAGCTGATGAGTCTTCTTCAGGAAGAGTCAGAGCTTGAAGAAATCGTTAAGATGGTAGGTATGGATGCATTGTCTTCCCATGACCGTCTGAAGATGGAAGCTGCCCGTTCGATCCGTGAGGATTTCCTTCATCAGAACTCATTCCATGAGATAGATACGTATACGTCTCTGAAAAAACAGCTCCTTATGATGAAGCTGGTAATTGCATTTTACGAGCAGTCACTGGAAGCTTTGGAACAGGGGCAGGGTATACAGGGGCTTATCAAGATGCCGGTCCGCGAGCGGATCGGACGTTACAAATATACTCACGAAGATGCTCTGGATCAGGAATATGAAGCTACATGCAAGGACCTGGCAGAGCAGATCGCAAACCTGAAAGGAAAGGAGGACTAAATCATGCCAAAAGAATATCGCACCATACAAGAAGTTGCCGGTCCTCTGATGCTGGTCCGGGGAGTGGAAAATGTTACTTATGATGAGCTCGGCGAGATCGAACTTGCCAGCGGAGAGATCCGCAGATGTAAAGTCCTTGAGATCAATGGCACAGATGCCCTGGTACAGCTTTTCGAAAGCTCAACCGGTATCAATCTGTCCAACAGTAAAGTCCGTTTTCTTGGACGAAGCATGGAACTTGGCGTGTCTGAGGATATGCTTGGCCGTGTATTTGACGGTCTTGGCCGTCCGATCGATAATGGTCCTGACATTCTTCCTGATGACAGGATGGATATCAATGGACTTCCTATGAATCCTGCAGCAAGAAGTTACCCGGAAGAATTTATCCAGACCGGTATATCAGCCATCGATGGACTGAATACACTGGTCCGTGGACAGAAGCTTCCTATCTTCTCTGCATCAGGTCTTCCTCATGCCAATCTGGCTGCTCAGATCGCCAGACAGGCAAAGGTACGTGGAACATCGGAACCATTTGCGGTAGTATTTGCTGCCATGGGTATTACATTTGAAGAGTCTAACTTCTTCATCGAAAGTTTTAAGGAAACCGGTGCTATTGACAGAACTGTTCTTTTCATTAACCTGGCAAATGACCCTGCTGTTGAGCGTATCGCAACTCCGCGTATGGCTCTGACCGCAGCAGAGTATCTTGCATTTGAGAAGGATATGCATGTACTGGTCATCCTCACAGATATTACAAACTATGCAGATGCACTCCGTGAGGT
>RZYZ01000239.1 GCA_009930125.1 Clostridia bacterium
TCAACAAAATCCAAGGAAAGGATGGAAAAATCATGAATGTCAAAGAACGGATTAAGGCTCTCCTCGGTATTGAGGTGAGCACAGATAATCTGCTGGAGCTCTGGGAGAATCCGGAAAAATATGTTTCAACGCCGGAAGATGCTGACAAACTGGGAGATCTGTTTCTCTTAGTTGAGATGATGGCCGAGCTGGAGGTGGATAGCGATGAACAACACGGATGAACTTCGCTATGTCCAGGCCTTTGCCCGGATCATCGGCGTCAAGGAGGATGACGCGCTGGAATACGCCCAAAGAAAAGGCATCGGCGCTTTGGTGGAGAATGCCACGCAACTTTTAAGCACACCTGCTCAGCGGGAAAAGCATCAGGCCTTTCTGGATCTTTACCGAATGAGCAGCAGCATCAACACGAAAAACCCGGTCATTAATTCACCGGATACGGCAGCGGACTTTTTTCGCTCGGTGATGGATCAGGTCCATGACAAGGAAGCCTTTGTCGTGGCCTTCCTAAATACCAAGAACCGCGTCATCGATCACGAGGTCGTTTCGCTTGGGACCATCAACAGCTCCATCGTCCACCCCAGAGAAGTTTTCCGTAATGCCATCGTCAATAAGGCCAACGCGGTGATCCTTTGTCACAATCACCCATCCGGCGATCTGACACCAAGCTCCGAAGATCTCACCGTGACAAAAAGACTGAAGGAAACGGGCAATCTTTTGGGCATCCAGGTGCTGGACCACCTGATCATCAATGGAATCAATCAGCAGGATGTCTACTCTTTCCAGGCCCACGGTGTGCTGGAAGCTCCAGCTGCTTACGGCCAAAAGGAAAAGGTCGGAGAATCGTCGGCTCAGGCGGCACCCGGAAATAACATCAAGGATGGCCTTAAGGAAATCACGGACAAGCTGGAGCAAGGCATCCGTGATTTTTTCAACGGCGATAAATACCAGGACTACCTGCGCACCATGTCGAGGTTCCATCATTATTCCCTGAACAATACGATCCTGATCGCCATGCAAAAGCCGGATGCCACACTGGTGGCTGGATACAACCGCTGGCAGGATCAGTTCCAGCGCAATGTTCTGAAAGGTGAAAAAGGCATCCGCATCATTGCCCCAGCCCCTGTCAAAACAAAAAAGGAAGTTGAAAAGCTTGATCCTGTGACACAGAAGCCCCTGCGGGATGTCACTGGCAAGACACTGATGGAGGAAGTGGAGATCAAAATCCCCCGGTTTCGGGTCGTCTCAGTCTTTGATGTCTCCCAGACGGACGGGAAGCCCCTTCCCCAGCTGGCAAGTACCCTGACCGGTGACGTCAAGCAATATGATGTCTTCATGGAAGCTCTGAAGCGATCCTCCCCAGTTCCCATCTCTTTTGAAGCCATGCCATCCAGCACCGACGGCTATTTCAGTCAGGGCAGACAAAAGATCACCATTCGGGAAGACATGAGCGAGATCCAGACAGTCTCTGCGGCCATCCATGAGATCGCCCACGCCAAGCTTCATAATCTGCAGCCTGAAAAGGCTCAAGATCATGGAGATGCTGGCAAAGCACCGGAAAAGCCAAAGGATCGAAGAACCGAAGAAGTGGAGGCAGAAAGTGTCTCCTTTGCAGTATGTGCCTATTATGGCATCGCCACAGACGAGAACAGCTTTGGATACATCGCTGCCTGGAGCAAGGACAAGGATCTGCCTGAGCTGAAGGCTTCTCTTGAAACCATCAGCAAAACCTCCGCAGAGCTCATCGATGACATCGACCGCCATTTTAAGGAAATCACCCAGGAGCGCGGGATTTCTGCAGCAGACATAGAAAAGCAAAACGAAAAGACGGGGACTGATGATAATCCATCGCCTCGCCTGCAGGAGGTGGAATTCCTCACAGGTCCGGATGACACCTACGCCATCTATCAACTGAGAAACGACGAGAATCTGCGAAACCATCAATTCGAGAGCCTGTATCACTTGCAGAAGCTCGGTCTGACTGTGGACTATAAGAATTATGATCTGACCTATACCGGTCACTTTGAGGCGGCTGCGGACACCAACGGGACGCTAAACGGTATCTATGAAAAATTCAATGAGGACCGGCCCAAGGACTTCACTGGGCATAGTCTTTCTATGAGCGATGTCATCGTCTTGAAGCAGAACGGTGAGCACACGGCTCATTATGTGGATGCCATTGGCTTCAAAGAAGTGCCGGAGTTCATCAAACCCATCAATCCTTTGCGCAGCATCGAGGATACGGTGGAGCAAAATGACAACCAATTTGATGGACTGATCAATAATGTTCCAACAAAAGATATAGAAAAGACCAATGCGCCTGCCGAAAGCCGTGAAGAGAAAAAACCTCAAAAAGAATCCGTAAAGCAGCGGCTGAAAAAATCAACTGAGAAACCAGAGATCAACAAAGCGCTGCCACACAAAACTGCAGAAATGGAGAGATGAAAATGGATAGATTCAGTATTGAAGAGCTTAACCTCATGTGTATTTATGATACCGGCACCCGGTCCGGTCTGATTGCCGGACTGGAAAAAATTGTCCTGGAGCTTGCCTCTGACGATGCGGAACTCTCCGAACTTATCCAAAGTGCTTTGAAGAAGCTGACGGCCATGAGTGATCAGGAGTATGGAGAGTTGATCCTGGTTCCCGACTACAAAGAAGAAGACGACTAAAACAGAGCGTGTACAGCAGAAAGGTGGTGTGCTGGATCTTGAGGAGGTGATGATTTGGCAAACAGAAAGCGTCAGGTCCCCATATTAATCATGGTCAACGCGCGTGAAAAAGCGCTGATTGAAGAAAAGATGCGCCAGCTGGGGACAAAAAACATGGGGGCTTACATCAGGAAGATGGCCATTGACGGCTATGTAGTCCGCCTGGACCTCTCCGATATTTCTGAACTGGTATCGCTCCTACGAAGAAGCAGCAACAATCTGAATCAATACGCCAAGCGAGCTCATGAGACCGGACGCATCTATGAAGCCGATATTGAGGATATCCAGAGCAGCCTAAAGGGTGTATGGGAAAAGGCGGATCAGATCATGACCCGCCTTTCCACCATAGAGTAAAATTTTTTATCGACAACATGGACGACATTTGGATTCCTTGCTACGATCATCATAGAAGAAAATTATCGGATGAATGGAGGTGTGCAGCATGAGATTTCTCATCAAGCTGTTCTTATTCCCAATAACCCTGGCTTTAACAATCCTTGTTGCAGCCTGCCGTTTGCTGTGTCAGCTGTCCACCATGGTGTTGGGGATCGTGGCTTTTGTATGCTTTGCCATCGCGCTGGGAACCATGGTGCTGCTGCAGGATGTTCCGGAAGGTCTCAGGTTGATGGGCCTCGCCTGGTTGATCAGTCCCTTCGGACTGCCGCTGATCGCAGCCTTCCTGGTTGAGCTGCTTGGTGTATTCAATGATTCTCTGAAAGCTATTTGAGAAAAG
>RZYZ01000240.1 GCA_009930125.1 Clostridia bacterium
AAGAACTTCAGCTTTTCTTCTCCTACGTTGTCCAGCTTGATGTAGAGCTGAAGCTTCCCTTCTCTGTCATGAATATCGGAAAAGCCCGCTTTTCCCTGTACTCTCTTTCTCATGAGTCTACCTGCAGTCTTGATCTTCACTCCTGCAAGCGCTTCGTGATTTTCCTTGATTTCCGTGGAGTTGTGTGTCACTTCCACCTTATAGACATCAAAAGGATCCTGCCCTGCTTCCTGCAGCGCTTTCAGCTTTTCTCTTCTCTGCATCTCCTGTTCTGACAGTCTGGTTTCATGTTCTCTGATGTTGTTTTCTTCGTTTGTCAATCCTGCACCTACTCTCTTCCTATTTCTAATATCTTGAATTTGCTTGTTCCATTTGGCACCACGGCCACGACTTCCTCATCCACTTTATGTCCGATGAGCGCACTGCCCACTGGTGATTCATTGGAGATCTTGAAGTTCATGGGATCCGCCTCTGTGGAACCCACAATGGAATAGGTCACTTCTTCCTCAAAATCATAGTCGTATACTTTCACCGTGCAGCCTACACTGACCACATCCAATGAAATCTCACTTTCATCAATGACGGATGCATTTCTTAATGTATTTTCAAGCTGCGAAATCTTACCTTCCACAAAAGCCTGCTCGTTCTTCGCTTCATCATATTCGGAGTTTTCACTGAGATCCCCATATCCCAGCGCAACTTTTATTTTCTCTGTTATTTCTTTACGTTTCACTGTTTTCAGGTATTCCAGTTCCTTTTCCAGTTTTTTGACACCCTCATAGGTCATTACATACTTTTTTGCTTCACTCATTTTAAATCCCCTTAATGGTTTATTTGATTTCCTATTATAGTAACATTGTCCTTATATGTCAATGATTTTAGCTTTTTTCAGCCAGCTTCTCTTTGTAGGAAGCCAGTGTTTCCAGTACTACTTTGGGGTCTGTCTCGTAATTGATTGTGTTTTTCACTTCAGTACTATTGGGCATCCCTTTCAGGTACCAGCCCACATGCTTTCTCATTTCCCTAACTGCCTTATACGCTCCGTCATAAGCCAGTGTGTTGTTGTAGTGGAGAATCAGCGTGTCAAGCCGCTCCGCATATCCAGGCCTTTCGTAGGCCTTCCCTTCCATGGCGGCATGGATTTCTTCAAAGATCCATGGATTTCCAAGAGCACCTCTGGCCACCATGATGCCATCACATCCGGTTTCAAACATATCCAGAGCATCCTGTCCGCTGAAGATGTCTCCGTTTCCGATGACTGGAATACTCAGACTCTCCTTGATCTTTCGGACGACTTCCCTGTCCGATGTCCCGGAATAGAACTGGTCTCTGTATCGTCCGTGCACCGTCACAAGATCCGCCCCCGCATCTTCCATTCGCTTGGCGAAATCCACTGCGGTCTCCTCTCCCATCTTGAACCCTCTCCTGAACTTGCAGGTGACGGGTTTATGAGTGGCCTTCTTCACTTCCGTAATGATCTCCGCGGCTTTTTTCGGGTCCAGCATCAGAGAAGACCCTTCGCCGTTCTTCACAAGTTTCGGTGCGGGACAGCCCATATTGATGTCGATGAGCACGATGTCCTCATTCTCACTGAGCTTTCCGGCGATTTTCGCAAGAATCTCCTTCTCGCTGCCGAAGAGCTGCACTGCGATGGGTTTTTCCTTTGGCGAAATCCTCAGGAGTTCTTTTGTGTTTTCACTTCCATAATGCAGCGCTTTGGCGCTGACCATTTCAGAGTATACCATAGAACAGCCCATGGATATGGCGATTTCCCTGAAGGAAATATCTGTAACGCCAGCCATGGGTGCCAGAAAGACATTGCTCTCGAGTACACTATTTCTTATTTTTATCATATATCAGTTTCAGCCCTTCCAGGGTTAGATTCGGTTCCACAGCATCAATACAGTCCGTATTCTGATTGATCAGTCTCGAGAAACCACCCGTTGCCACAACAAAGGGTTCCTCCTCGCCTTCCGCCATCATTTCCGCTTTCATGAGCTTGACCAGATGCTCCACCAGGCCGATATAGCCATGAACCATACCCGACTGCATGGAAACCACCGTATTCTTCCCGATGACTTTCTCGGGTTTCATGAGCTCGATTCTGGGCAGCTTTGCGGCTTTCTGGAAAAGCGCTTCTGCGGAAATCTTGATTCCAGGTGAAATGATTCCCCCTGCATAGGTCCCATCCTTCTTCACGGAGCAGAATGTGGTTGCTGTGCCGAAGTCGATGATGATGAGGCTTCTCTTGTATTTCGCTGTAGCCGCCACCGCATTGACGATTCTGTCCGCACCTACTTCTTTGGGATTGTCGGTTTTCACATTGATTCCAGTCTTCACGCCTGCGCCCACCACAATGGGGGTGACCTTGAACACCTTTCTCACCATGTTTTCCAGCGAATACATGACATTGGGCACTACAGAGGAAATGATGACGCCATCAATGCTTTCCACATCCAGCTGATTCAGTCTGAACAGACTGATCACATCAATGGAGATCTCATCAGAGGTCTTCATGTAGTTGGTGGACAGTCTGAAGTCCGAGACGATGCTCGTGCCATCATGTACACCCATGACGATATTGGTGTTTCCTACATCGATTAATAATATCATAAGACAACTCCCCATAATATTTTAAAAGCAGCTGTAAAGCTGCTGATGAATACATTTTTCTGTGCTGTTATATTTTTGAACAATATAATTTTAGCAATAACCTACCGTTTGTCAAGTAAATCGGGCAAATCCGTTGAAGTTTGCCTTAACTGTCCGGCTTCCTGTTTTCATAAGAAAAGTGAAGTCAGTCATTGGGACCGGCTTCACCTTGATTCTTATTTTCTAGAATAATCCGAGTATGTTTCCATCCTCATCAATATCCATATTATTGGCAGCTGGCACCTTTGGCAGACCAGGCATGGTCATGACATCTCCTGTGAGGCATACAATGAAGCCTGCGCCGTTTGAAAGTTTCACCTCATTGACCTTCACTTCGAAGCCTGTAGGCGCTCCCAGAAGCTTAGGGTTGTCAGAAAGGGAGTACTGGGTCTTCGCCATACAGATCGGCTTCTTATCCAGGCCCATGGCCTCGATTTCTCGGATGGCCTTTTCCGCCTTCGGTGAGTAGGCGACACTGCTTCCGCCGTAGATTTCCTTCACGATGGTACCGATCTTCTCCTTGATAGGAAGCTCCACATCGTATAAAGGCTTATAGGTGCCTGCACCTTCTGCCACCTCGATGACCTTATGGGCAAGCTCAACTCCGCCTTCTCCGCCTTTTTCCCAGACTTCGGTCAAGGCAACCTTGACATTCATCTTGTTCAGGAATTTCTCGATGAAGCTGATTTCCTCATCGGAATCGGAAACGAATTTATTGATGGCAACCACAGGCTCCAGATTGAACTTTCTGATGTTCTCAATCTGCTTCTCCAG
>RZYZ01000241.1 GCA_009930125.1 Clostridia bacterium
CTAAACAAGTAAAATTCGAAACTGGAATTCGAAAGAATTTAAAAGAGAACACCTTTGTGTTCTCTTTTTTTGAAATAATTGCTAGAATGGTACTATAAAAGTACATACGGAGGTTAATATGAACGAACCGAAATACAAAAGAGTCATGCTTAAACTGTCTGGTGAATCTCTCGCTGGAACATCAGGTTATGGTATTGATTTCAATGTTGCAAAGAGAATTGCGGAAGAAATCAAGGATCTGATTGATATGGGCGTCGAAGTTGGAGCTGTCATTGGAGCCGGAAACATCTGGAGAGGAAGAGAAGGCAGTGGTATGGACCGTGTGACTGCAGACAATATGGGAATGCTTGCGACATGCATCAATGCCCTTGCACTGCAGAATTCGCTGGAGGACCTCGGTATTGAGACAAGAGTGCAGTCGGCCATTGAGATGCGTGAGATTGCAGAGCCGTTCATCCGAAGAAGAGCGGTGAGACATCTGGAAAAGGGAAGAGTGGTCATTTTCGCTGCGGGATCAGGCAATCCCTACTTTACAACCGATACGGCAGCAGCCTTGCGAGCAGCTGAGATCGATGCGGAATGCATCCTTCTCGCGAAAAAGGTGGATGGCGTCTACGATATGGATCCGAATATTCATCCGGAAGCGATCAAATACGATAAGCTGACTTACAGACAAGTCATCGAGCAGGACCTGAAGGTCATGGATATTACAGCGATCACCCTCTGCAAGGACAATGACATTCCAATCATCGTATTCGGGCTGGATGGTGAAGGCAATATCGTAAAAGCGATAACAGGTGAATCTAACGGTACCATTATTGATGGTAACGATATATAATTGAAATAAGAATCAATTACGGGAGGATAGATTATGTTTAAAGATTTAATGAAAACACTTGAAGAGAAGATGGGTAAGACCATTCACAATCTTGAGGCCGAACTTGCAACGCTGAAGGCTGGGCGTGCGAACCCCTCCATGCTGGATCGTATCGAAGTGGAGTATTATGGAAGCATGGTACCGATCAGTCAGGTCGGGAACATTTCCACACCGGAGCCTAGAATCCTTATGATCACCCCATGGGAAAAATCTGCACTGAAGGCCATTGAGAAGGCAATCAACATGTCCGATCTGAACCTGAATCCCAACAATGACGGTTCGGTGATCAGACTGATCATTCCAGAGCTTACTGAAGAAACAAGAAAGAATCTTGTCAAAGTGGTTCATAAGAAAGGCGAAGAGGCGAAGATCGCCATAAGATCCATTCGCAGAGATGTCATTGAAAAGATCAAAGCCATGAAGAAAGAGATCTCTGAAGATGATATCAAAAAAGGCGAAGAGCTGGTTCAGAAGAAAGTGGATGAATATGTCAAGAAAGTGGACAGCGTTCTGCAAGCAAAAGAAAAGGAAATCATGACTGTTTAGTTTCCGTTTCGAAAGAAGGTAAGGAATGTTTAATTTTTTTAGAAAGCCGAAACCCATTCAGCAGAATACAGCAGTTCTTGATATGGAACGTATTCCCAAACATATCGGAATCATCATGGATGGAAACGGCCGATGGGCGAAGGAGAGAAATCTTCCAAGAACCATGGGACACAAAGCAGGCGTGGAAACGATCAGAAAGATTCTCAAAGAATGTAACAGGCTAGGGGTCAGATATCTGACCCTGTATGCTTTTTCCACAGAGAACTGGAAACGTCCCAAAGATGAGGTGAGTGCCCTCATGACACTTCTGGTGGAGTATCTCAAAAATGAGCTGAAGGAACTCCATGAAAATAATGTGGTGGTCAACTATGTCGGAAATATTTCGAGACTGCCGGAAGCGGCGCAGAAAGCTTTATCCGATGCGAAGGAAATCACCAGAAACAACACAGGAGTTCAGATGAATCTGGCTCTGAACTACGGAGGAAGAGAAGAGATAGTACATGGTGTCAGAGAGATTGCAGAAGCGGTTTCATCGGGTGCCATAAGTCTGGAAGACATCACGGAAGAATCCTTCAAGGATTACTTATACACAAAAGGACAACCTGATCCGGAGCTGATCATAAGGCCCAGCGGTGAGCTGAGACTGTCTAATTTTCTCCTGTACCAGGGAGCTTACAGCGAACTCTGGTTCAGCAGCATCAACTGGCCTGATTTCAGTGAAGAGCATCTGCAAGGTGCCATTGCTGATTATCAGAAACGAGACAGACGTTTTGGAGGAGTGAAGAGTGAATAGCAGATATTTTGGTGCATTGGTACTGATTCCAATATTGGCTCTTCTGCTGATGGGGGGATGGTTCCTGAAGATCACCGTATTGTTCCTGTCTGGCAGAGCATTATATGAGTATTTTCATGTGCTGGAGAAAAAAGGCCATAAGCCGGTAAGAATCATAGGGTATGGCGCATGGCTTGGCTACTTTCTGGTTCTCTTATTCACCGATCAGCCGCTGAATCATCTGAGTGCGATTCTGGCGATTCTTCTGGCAGTCGGGTTTGTGTATATGGTTTTCAGCCAGGAAGTCACCATTGCGGATATCGGCATAACCATTGCCGGTGTCCTATATACGGTTGTACTCTTCGGATTTCTAGTTCTGCTATCTGAAAAAGAGAATGGCCAGTACTATGTGTATTCCGTATTCATCATATCCTGGGTATGCGATACATTGGCCTATTACAGCGGAAGGCTCTTCGGCAGACACAAACTCATTGAAAGGGTCAGCCCCAAGAAGACGGTGGAGGGCGCCATCGGGGGTCTTTTCGGTGGAGCGGTGGGCGCATTTGTCCTTGGTACTCTGATTGCTGAGATCAGCGGCATATCACCCTGGCATTTTCTCCTCATGGGCTTCCTGGGTGCCGTGTTCGGTCAGATCGGAGATCTGGCGGCATCGGCGATCAAGAGATATGCAGGAGAGAAGGACTATCCGAAAATCATACCAGGCCACGGAGGGATATTGGACAGATTTGATTCGATACTGTTTGTTTCTCTCATCGTGTACGTATATACATCTTACGTGATTTTCTGATAGAAATATGGAATCACTACTGAAATAAACAAGAACATCTGATAACAAAGAGTCATTCAAGTGAATGGCTCTTATTCATTTTAATAGAAGAAAGTTTATTATGTTCATAAGAAATTTAAATAATATATATTGTGTTATTGAAGTGGCGGGTATATATTATATACAACAGTAGTTTTATCATATAACTCAAGAGGAGGGTATATTTTATGAAAAAGGAACCTAAAACCAAGATCCTGTTTACATTACCTGTTGACCTGAAAGAAGAGTTATTAAAAGAAGCTGAGAAAGAAAACAGATCTTTAAATAACTATATTCTTACATTACTGCTCAAAAGAAATAAGTAATTGACATAGATGATGGACTTGAAGTATTCAGAGGTCTGAGGCGTAAAGCTTCAGATCTTTTTATTT
>RZYZ01000242.1 GCA_009930125.1 Clostridia bacterium
CTCTGGCAGAATGTTGCAAACGATTTGAGCGAGGAGAGGCGGTTGTTCACCGTTGAGGGACGGCATGACAAGCTAATATACTTCAGAAACTCCAGAACCAACTCTCTTGTAAAATCCTTCATATGAAACCGCGCAATCGAGAGATGTTTCTCCTCAATCAAGAAACGGACAAACAACCTGAGGGTGTCCCTGTAGCTACTGATGGTATTACGGGAGTAGTTTCTCTGGGACGGCAGATAGTCACAGAGAAATGATTGCACCTGCTTTGCAAAATCAGTTGTAGTCGAAATCGGCATCGTCGACCTCCTTGATGATGTCTGAACCGTTGGATTTCAGTTTCATCATGATGATTGGAAACAACTCCTCCGTAATTTTCAGGTAGTATGCAGTTTCGTAGAAAGTCTCATGCCCGAGCATTGTCTTCAGATAGGGAAGAAGGCTGTTCAGGTCTTTCCCTTCCTCGACCCATTTCCTCAGACGGTTTACGCAATAAGTCCATCTGAAGTCATGGATTCTTGGCCCTTCGCCAGTATGCGGGATATCGGCTTTTTCCAGATATCTTCTGAAGTTATGGTAGAGATTCTGAAGAGTCATAGCCTTACCGGGGACCTTCATGAAAAAGAACTCATACTGAGAAGAAGTCTGATGCATGGAAAGGCGCAAGGCAGCGCACCTCGATGCAAGTTCCGGATGGATTGGCACGATACGGTCCTTATTGTTCTTGCCATTTCTTATTGTCAGGTAGCATTCATCCTCATGCATGTCTTGTAATTGGAGGAGTCTCAGCTCGGACACACGCATCCCGCTGGTATAGAGAATCCTAAAGAAAACAGGCATGACCTGTCCCCTGTACGGACATTCAGATGGGAGTGAGATGCTCGTATCCACCGCAGCGAAAAACCTTCGAAGCTCATCTTCGGTGTAGATGTGGGCGTCATACTTCGGACCTTTCCCACCCATGTTCAAGGGCGGGACAAAAGCCGTGAATCCCATGTCAACGAGGTAGGATGCGAAGCCGCGCATGATACTTGTCCTGTGATGGAAATTGCACTGTTTCTCATAACTTCTCTTGCTGCACCATTTCATGCAGACGTCCTTCGAAATCGATTTCTCAGTCAGCCCCTCCCCGACAAGGAATCTGTCGATGCGCCGCAGGGCAAGGCTTTCGGAATCGTATTTGCATCCCAGGGCTCTCTTGGAGTCGATGTAGTCCATGATTTCCTTGCTGAATACACTATTGTACTGTAATTGCATCTCCGCCCTCCTTCTCGAAATCCAAAGGCAGTACACACTGCTCAAGATTTTTGATGTCGATCTTCAGATATACGGATGTGACATCCGTACTGGAGTGCCCCAGAACCTCGGTAATGATTTCCAGCGGCGTACCTGCTTCCAGAAGAAGCGATGCAGCCGTATGGCGAAGAGAATGGAAACCGTGCTTTGACTCCTTTTTGATTCCTGCTTTGTTCATGTAATGAGAGATTATGCCCTGCAGATGGTTTTCATCGCCAATCGGGTCGAAGGGTGGCATGTGTTTTACGAAAAGAATCCTTGTTTCGAAGACTTGCGGCCTGCCGTTTCGGATATAGTCGATGATTGCCCATCCGACAGGATTGGGGATGGGAAGTGTGATGGATTTCCCTGTCTTGTGCTGCCTGAATGTCAGGAGCTTCCGCTTCCAATCGAAATCGTCCAATGTAAGGTGTTTCAAATCGATCGATCGGAGCCCCAGGATGCATGCCGTGAGGATCATGGCATAGTCCCTTTTGCCTATCGGGTTGTTGCGGGGAACGGTTTGGAGGAGGCATTTCAGATCTGCAGCCTTCCAGACACATGGTATTTTCGCCTGTTTGGACATCTTGGCCATATGTATCTTGTCTGAAATAGAGTTGGCCAAGATAGACGTCTCATTGAGATAGCGGAGGAAATACCTGATTCCGCAGATTGTCTGCTCTATTGCTTTGTAACTGTAGCCGGAGAACGTGGAGAGAAAGCCGTTGCATGCTGCAAGATCGATAGAGCCTACCTCGAGCCTCTTCTGTCGTAGATAATCCAACATAACCAAGGAGATCCGTGTATAGTGTGCTGTAGTGCATTTGGAATATTGTGTCGTCTGGAGGTATGTCTTGAATCCTTCGTGGGTTGAGAGATACTCCCCATCCAGGACGATGGGGTTCTTGGCTGCATAGTATCTTCGGGTAAGAACCCCGTGAAGCTGGTAGTCCTCCAGAAGGTGTACCATTCGCAGGTACTGGACCCGCTGCTGAGGAAGGGTTTCATTTTTGTACTTTTCCAGAAAGCAGCATTTTTCATTTAGGTAGAGCATGCCTCTTGCCATCGAGAATTCCGTCGAGCCGAACTGCTCAAGCAGGAAATCTCCGAGTTTGCGCCAGAATTGTTTGTAGATTCTGATGGTTGCTTCACTGTAATGGTTCTCAGCCAATAGTCTCAGCAACCCATCTTCGATGAGCTTTAGTTCCATAATGCGTTCTCCTTTCCGGTTTGCGTATTCCGGTACTTGGAGAATCGCATGGTATTATGCCGAGATGTTGAGAAATGATTCTTTTATGCTGAAGAGAGTTACCTAAGACTTCTCATCATTATGTTTTACTCTACATTAGGAGGACCGCTGTCACCACTATTGAGTAACATCATGCTTAACGAAAGTGACAGAGAACTTGAAAAGCGAGGTCATCGTTTCGTTCGGTATGCGGATGATATGATGATACTGTGCAAAAGTGAAAGGGCTGCCCTCAGGGTGATGGAGAGTACCACGAAATTTCTTGAGAAGAATATGAAATTGAAAGTGAACAGGGAGAAGACGGTTGTTCGCAGAATTACGAATGACATAAAATTCCTTGGCTACGGATTCTACAGTGACGGTGAGGTGAAACTATGTGTCCATCCCCAGAGCTGGAAGAAACTGAAGATGAAGCTGAAAGAGATTCTGAACAAGAACAACGGGTGGTCGTACGACTTCAGGAAGATGCGACTTGCATACCTTGTGAGAGGATGGGTGAATTATTTCCGACTGGCGAACGCCAAGAAAAGACTGACACGGCTTGATGAATGGATTAGACATAAGATTCGGGCAATCATTCTCAAAGCGAACTGGAGAATCCGGTCGAGATACCGGCTCTTTAGACAAAGAGGCGTGAACCATGAGGAAGCGCTTATGTTAGCTAATGCGAGGCAAGGAACTTGGGCACTTTCGGGACATTGGAAAGTGTCGCGGTGGTTAAGTACGGATGTGCTACGTGCACACGGATATTTCTTTTTCAGTGATATGTATGGTAAATTACACCGAGTGGTGTAAGTAATTTCGGAACCGCCAGGTACGGAACCGTATGCCAGGTGGTGTGGAAGGACGGAAGCTAGGGGTATTCCCCAGCTCCTCCTATCCGAT